>JAIOYR010000058.1 GCA_021740995.1 Taibaiella sp. | reverse complement strand
TAGGCAGGTTTGCCGCCTGCGCATGAGATATTGCTTCTTTTGTCTGCGGCATTATGGCATCGTCTGCGGCTATTACTATTACAGCCACATCTGCTACCTTGGCACCACGAGCACGCATGGCGGTAAACGCCTCGTGACCAGGAGTATCGAGGAAGGTGATTTTTTTGCCGGTAGCCGTAGTAACCTGGTAGGCACCGATGTGCTGTGTGATACCACCAGCCTCACCTGCCACTACGTTTGCACTGCGTATATAGTCGAGGAGCGAAGTTTTACCATGGTCTACGTGACCCATAATAGTAACGATAGGCGCGCGGGGCACCAGATCTTCTTCGTCGTCTTCTACCTCTACATCTTCTTCAGCTTCCTGCTCCAGATTGATAAACTCTACGTCGTAGCCAAACTCACTGGATACCAGTTCAATAACTTCTGCATCGAGGCGCTGATTGATAGACACCATGATACCGAGGCTCATACACTTGCTGATAATCTCAGCAAAACTCACATCGAGCAGACCTGCAAGTTCACTAACCGAAATAAACTCAGTAACCTGAATGATATTTGTACCTTCAGAGTTTTCTGCGGCAGCACGCTTTTCTGCCATTTCATCACGCTTATTGCGTCGATACTTGGCTTTCAGGTTTTTACTGCGGGTAGAGCCCGTCAGCTTTGCCTGTGTTTCCCGTATTTTATCTTGTATTGCTTTTGTATCTATTTCCTGTTGCTGCGCATTGAGCGGAGTGGCAGTACGTGGTGCACCACGACGGTCGCCACCACCACCGTTACCGGTTGGCCTGCCTACGCCGCCACCGCCACGATTGTCTGAGCGGGGAGGACCCGAAGGAGTGCCCGGGGGTCTGCGTTCACGGCCAATGTTTCTACCAGCACCTGCAGTACCTGTACCAGGCTGTCCGGGAGGTGCATTCCTGTCGCGGTTATTGGGGTCTGTGCGATTAGCGTCTGGTTTTTTGTCTACCGGTATGCGTTTGCGTTTACGTTTTTCTCTGCTGTCGGGTCGGCCGGTGGGCTGAGACACGGGCAACTCTATTCTACCAATGATTTTAGGTCCTTCCAGCTTCGGAGCTTTCATCTCTATGTGCTCCAGCTTTGGGGCTGCTTCATCTTCTGCTGGTGTTGTTTTTTCGTCTGCCGGAGGTGCCTGCGAAACTATTTCTGCAACTACAGGTGCAGCAATCTCTGCTGCTACCGGTATTACTTCTTCTGTTTCGCTTTTAGCAGCCTTGGTTTTGGTTTCTTTTTTTGCAGGCTCTTTTACCGGTTCTTTTTTCTTAGCTACGACAGCACCTTTTTTGGGTCTGGATTCCAGGTTAAGCTGGTCAAGATCTATTTTGCCAACTATATTGGGTCCGCCGATTTTAGGTGCTTTAACATTCAGGTGTTCCGGTTCTGGAGCTGCTTCTTTTTCAACTGCAGGAGTATCGGCGACTTTTTTTGTTGCCACCTTCTTTGCTACAGGTTGTTCTTCGGCAGGCGGTGCTACAAGTTCTGTTTTATCTTCAACCTGAACAGCCTTTTTGGTTGCCAGCGGGGCCTCCTTAATAGGTTCTGGTATGGGGGCAGGCGGAGCAACTTCCACTGTAACAGGCGGAGCAACTTCTGTTTTCTTAGGAGCTTCCGGTTGTTTTGCCTCTACAGGTTTTTCCTTTGGTTTTTCTTCCACAGGTTTCGCCTTAGCTTCGGGAGCCTTGACAGGGTGATCCTCTTTCCTGTCCTTTACTGTTATGTCAAGTTCTTCTTTAGTTTTTTTGATGCCTTCGAGCAAAGACCCCTTGGGCAGGGCAATTCCTGCGCTCTTTTGCTTATCTTTTTTGTCCTGAGCAAACTCTACCTGCAGTGCACTGTACATCTGCTCTGAAAGTTTGGTACTCGGGTTGCTGGATATCTCAAAGCCTTTATCAGCAAGGAACTCTACAAGAGTCTCCTTGCCAATATTAAATTCCTTGGCGGCGGCCAGCAACCTGGGTGTATTTGATGATGTTGTAGTCATTCTTCTTATTTCCTTCTGATGTTGTATTTCAAAAATGGCCCCGTGGCTATTGCCCTGTCTACAAACCTACGCCATTTTCACTAAAAATGGTATGGGAGCGTGTGTTATCGTCTATTCCATGTGAACAATAATTTTATTTTAAGATTGTTCTTCGTTAAATTCTGCCTCCAGTACTTTACGTACATCGCGCACTGTTTCCTCTTCCAGATCGGTACGGCGCACCAGCTCATCGGCAGAAAGTGCCAACACGCTCAGCGCAGTATCGCAGCCAATTCTCTTGAACTCGTCTATCACCCATGGTTCAATTTCATCTGTAAATTCATCCAGGTCGATATCGTATTCAACATCTTCTTTCACATCGCGGTAGACATCTATGCTGTATCCGGTAAGCTCCTGAGCCAACTTGATATTCACACCCTTCTTGCCAATGGCCAGCGACACCTGATCGGGGTCTAGGTAAACATCAGCCTTCATGGTTTCGCTATTCAGGTCCATCTTGTTGATACGTGCAGGAGTAAGCGAGCGCTGCAGCAGCAATTGTATATTGTTGGTATAATTGATGATATCGATATTCTCATTACGCAATTCGCGTACAATGCCATGAATACGGCTTCCCTTCATACCCACACATGCACCCACGGGGTCTATGCGGTCATCGTAGCTTTCTACAGCTACTTTGGCACGCTCGCCGGGTTCACGCACTATCTTCTTCACCTGTATCAGACCGTCCATTATTTCCGGCACTTCTATTTCCAGAAGTTTTTCGAGGAAGGAAGGATGAGTGCGGCTCAGGAGAATAACGGGCGAGTTGTTGCGCATTTCTACTTTCTTCACCACAGCACGTACTGTTTCCCCTTTTTTGAAGAAGTCTGTAGGAATTTGCTCAGACTTAGGCATTATCAGTTCGTTACCTTCATCATCGAGCAACAGAATTTCTTTTTTCCAAATCTGGTATACCTCACCATTTATAATGTCGCCTACGCGGTCGGCATACTTTTTAAGCAGATTGTTCTTTTTGAGGTCGCCTATACGAGCAGCCAGTGTTTGCTTGGCAGCAAGAATAGCCCTACGACCAAAGTTGCGCACGTCTACTTCTTCATATAATTCTTCACCCACGCTATAATCCGGCTCTATCTTAATAGCATCGGAGTAAGGCACCTGCAGGTTTTCGTCTTCGACCATGCCATCTTCAACAATCTCGCGTCGCCTGAAAATTTCAAGGTCACCGGTCTGGTCGTTTACAATTACGTCAAAGTTTTCGTCCGTTACATACTTTTTGCGAAGCAACGTTTTGAAAACATCCTCCAACACCTTCATGAGGGTGGGTCTGTCAATGTTTTCGGCGTCTTTAAACTCCTGAAAGGAGTCGATGAGATTAATACTTGCCATATTGCGCTCTTTTATCACCAGCTATCTGTTAAAGATAGTGATGCATTTTTAATTAAAAAATTACTTGAACAATCGTTTTTTTGATGTCAGAAAACGGAATTTCGATAGTAGAAATGTCCGCAGGTTTTTTTCCTTTTATTTCCAAAGCAATGTGGGTATCAGTCACACCCTTCAATATGCCAGTTTTTTCGGCATCATCGTTGGTAGTAACTGCTACTTTTCTTTCTATATTTTTTTTGTACTGGCGAAGCTGCAACAGCGGCTCATCTACGCCCGGGCTTGATACCTCGAGCGAAAAATCTCCTTCGGGGAACATATCTGCCACCTCGATAGCCCCGTAAAGCTTGCGGTTTACGGATGTTGCCTTTTCGATAGTGAAACCACTCTCGGCATCAAGGAATACCTTGATGTTATTGGTTGGTTTTACCTTAATATTCACTACAAATACGTCAGTTCCATCCAGTATTGGTTCCAGCAAAGAATAAACCTTTTCAATAGTATCAGCCATATTATTAATAAACGAGGGGACAACCAGTGTCCCCTCTCTTTTGCTTTTAATCCGATGCAAATATACAACAATTACTGATTATTCAATCAATGATTATAAATGGAGGGATTATATTTTCATTATAGAAAAGGTTTAGTGATTGCAAGCAAAGAAAGTAGTTTCCCGTCCGTCTAAGCCCTACAAAATGCTCCCTTTCGACTTAAATTATTCCATTTTATGGAAAATGCTTCCGAATTTCGGAGGATTGGCATGGTGTGCCAAAACTTAAATACCTGGTTTTCAATTAGTTACATTTTTGGCACGTGTTTGGTATTATACCTTTCAAACAAACAAACTAAAACAAACCTGCCTGCGGCAGGCAGGCTAAAACAATCTAAACTAAACTAAAATGAAAAACATCTTCAAGTCAATCGCAATCGCTTCAGTAGCAGTAATAGGATTCTCTAACGCATCTTTCGCTCAGGCAACAGCCACAGCATCTGCATCTGCCAACATCATTACCCCAATATCAATAGTAAAGACAGTAGATATGAACTTCGGTAACGTAGCCGTATCTGCAACCCTTGCCGGTACAGCAATATTGTCTCCGGCGGGCACACGTACCACAGGCGGCGCAGGTGGTGTTACACTGCCAGCAACTACCGGTACTGTTGCTGCAGCCAGCTTCACCGTATCTGGTCAGGCGAGCTACACTTACGCTATCACATTGCCTACAACTACTACCATCACCGACGGTGCATCTCATAACATGACGGTAAATGCTTTCACCAGCACACCATCGGCTACCGGCACATTGAGTGCAGGTGGTACAGAAACACTCACTGTAGGTGCTACGCTGAACGTATCGGCAGCACAGGCTGCAGGAACCTATACCAACGCAACTGGTGTACCGGTAACTGTCAACTACAACTAAGAAGTTTTAGTTTGAATTGTGAAATATAGCACCTCTTTTGGGGTGCTTTTTTTATGCAGGAAAATGAAAGGGGTAATTAAACGTTATCTATATACTTTTCCCCGACCTGTCAAGCGGAACTTAATATGAGGCAGGTGTTTCTTGAGCATATCCACCAAAATGCTTTAATTACATTTTGGCTGTAAGTAAAATATATTTTGCAGTTACATGATTTATAGATATTTTTACGAATATATGAAGCTGCTTTAAAAACTCTACTTGTGAAAACATCTATATTAATACTCTTCATTTTCCTCTTGTTCCCTTTCGTCCTGTTTGCCCAAAACATTACAACAGTTGCAGGAACAGGCACATTTGGTTATAGTGGTGATGGCGGACCGGCGACGGCTGCAAGAATATGGTTGCCTGCCGGATTAGCATTTGACGCAAATGGGAACATGTACAGTACTGATTATGGCGGATACAAAGTACGCAAGACAAACTCAACAGGCATAATAACATTGGTAGCCGGGCTTACTGCGGGAGGTGGAGGAGATGGTGGACCTGCTGCTTTAGCTCAACTACGCGACCCTAAAAAACTAGCTTTTGATATGAATGGAAACCTCTATATCGCAGACGATTATGGTGAAGTTGTACGAAAAGTTGATACTACAGGCATCATCAGCAGGTATGCAGGTAATTATTCTGGTGGCTTTAGTGGGGATGGAGGTCAGGCAAGTGCCGCACAACTGAGTATGCCCTCTGGGGTGTCTTGCGATACTTTCGGCAATCTCTATATTTCGGATGCAGGGAATGCATGCATCAGGAAAGTAGCTCCCGACGGGACCATCAGCACAATTGCAGGGAAAAACGGTCATGGGTACGGAGGAGACGGAGGTCTGGCAACTGCGGCTAAGTTGTGGGGTATTCAAGGAATTTTCGCTGCAGCAAACGGCGATTTGTATATAGTAGATGGCTCAAATAATCGCATCAGGAAGATAAACACAAGTGGTATTATAACCACAGTGGCAGGCAATGGTACGGCAGGTTATAGCGGCGATGGAGGATCGGCACTACTTGCTGAACTGAAATCACCTTATGGCATTACTTTCGACACATCGGGTAATATGTATTTAGCTGATTATGGCAACCATTGTATCAGGAAAGTAAGCAAAACTGGAATTATCAGTACTGTTGCAGGAAATGCTACACAAGGGTATAGTGGAGATGGCGGCGCAGCAGTATTGGCGCAATTGAACAACCCGACGGATGTAGCAATAGACGGTAATGGTGATTTGTTTATTGCTGATTTCGGTAATCATCGTATACGTAAAGTGAGCTTATCATCGGCTGTAATAAACAATTTTCCATATATAGCTAACGTAGGGATAAAACCCAACCCTGCAACTCAGGAAATAACAATAAGTGCAGATTTTGAGATAGAAGAGCTAACAATCGTTGACATTATGGGAAAAGCAACTAAGCTTCTGCCGATAATTTTCAGTAACTCAAATCGAAAAGAATCCCTGTTTAATGTTGCCGATCTATCTCCGGGCATATATTTTTTGACTATAAATGATGAATACGCAGGGAGGTTTATGAAGAAATAAAATTGTCAATGAAAAGTTATTACCGCTTCACTTTATTGCCATGCTCCTGCATGTTCTACAAGTGGTGTTAAGTATCGACTTATACCCCTAACTTTGCAACCCTAATATACACTTTTGAGCTTCATTAATAAATTCTTAGACAAACGGAAGGACAATCCTGCCGGGGAAATGAACTTCCTTGACCATATAGAGGAACTGCGCTGGCATATAGTGCGTTGCGCTATTGCTATTATGGTAGGTGCGTGCCTTGTATTCTGGAAGGTTGAGTGGCTGTTTCACCACATTGTGATGGGGCCGGCCCGAAAGGATTTTATTTCTTATCGCGCTTTCTGCTATCTGGGCAGACTACTTAATGCGGATTCTTTCTGCATGAAAGAGATTCAGATGAAATTTCAGAATAATGCAGTTACCGGTCAGTTTATGATGAGCCTGTCGGTGTCTATGATGATGGGGTTTGTGCTGATGTTTCCCTACATTCTGTGGGAGTTCTGGAAATTTGTGAAGCCGGCACTAAAACCTGCAGAAGTGAAGATGGCCCGCGGCATTGTATTCTGGTGTTCGTTGTTGTTTTTCTCGGGGGTTATGTTTGCCTACTTCATAGTAGCGCCCTATACTATCAATTTTTTCGGCAACTATCAGTTGAGCCCTTTATTTGAGAACATCATTACCATAGACAATTATTATGGCACATTGAGCAATATGGTACTGGCACTGGGCATAGTGTTTGAGCTGCCTATACTTGTTTACTTTCTTACCCGTATAGGGGTGCTGACACCGGAATTTTTGCGGGCAAAACGCAGATACGCATTCCTTATACTGTTCATACTTTCGATGGTGATAGCACCGCCAGATGTTTTCAGTTGCCTGCTTATTTTTGTACCTTTATATATTCTGTTTGAGATATCTGTAAAAATCAGCGGGCGTGCCATAAAAGCCAGAAAGCTTAGGGAAGCCATGCAAAACGACGAAGACTAATGAGCAACTTAACATTTGACAAATCGCTGCCTATAGCCATAGGGTGCGACCATGCCGGCTTTGAATACAAAGAAAAACTGGGCAAAATGCTGGAAGCTGCCGGCTGGCAGGTATTAGACAAAGGCACCTATAGCCTGGACAGTACTGACTATCCGGACTATGCGCATCCGGTAGCACTGCTGGTGGAAGAAGGAAATGCTACTGCCGGCATACTGATATGCGGCAGCGGCAACGGTGTGTGCATGACCGCCAACAAACATCAGGGTATACGCGCAGCACTATGCTGGAATGAAGAACTGGCATCGCTGGCACGGCTGCACAATAATGCCAATGTACTTTGTATCCCTTCTCGCTTTGTAAGCTATATGATTGCGGAGCTGATGACCGATGTGTTTCTGAATACAGCATTTGAAGGTGGGAGGCATGAGAAGAGGGTGAATAAAATATAAGCAGGAGACATCTAAAATTAGATCGACAGTATCTCTTTACATCATTTTCTGACCGTGTTACCCTACTTTCTTTTTTGCTTCGCCAAAAAAGAAAGTAGCAAAGAAAAAAGGCGATTTTTTGCCAAAGGCTCCGCCGGCAAAAAATAGCTCTGCGCTGTTATCTAAAGCTCTATTCAGCTATATGGCGCTGGCTTTCTGCCTATCGCTTACTTCAATTGAAGGGCATCAAAGCCATGTAAATACAAGCTAAGTTTTTTAGCGCCCTCAACCACATCTACGGCATAAAGAAGGCGCCATCATGTGCTATGCTACATCGTTCTTATCATCAAGAATTGCAAGGCTACAAGTGTATTTTCATCCCCCAAAATTGTTTATCAGAACCTGCAGCTATTTTTGCATAGAAATACCTGTAAAATGAAAAGGCGGTAATCTCGTTGAGATAACCGCCTTTTTTGAATACTATTGTAATTGAGATTAAGAGTTTGCCTTAGGTGCTTCTTTTGCTCCCTTTTCTTCTTTTGCAGCAGCATCTTTATCGCAAGATTTTTTGCCATGTTTCTTGTCTTTGCAGCAAGCAGCAGTTTCTTTACCGCATTTTTCGCCTTTCTTTTTGCAGCATGATTTACCTTCTGCAAATGCGCCTCCTGCTAACATAACAACAGCGGCAAGTACTAAAGTGATTTTTTTCATTGTTTCTGATTTAGAAGACAAAAATAAGGAAATAATACGAACGACAAGTGTTAAAAAATGTATTATCTGTTGTGTGCAACAATAGTAACGCCTCCTTTTACCACGTCACCTATTTTTACGTCGACCTTTGTGCCTAATGGCAGAAAGAGATCTACACGGGAGCCGAACTTGATAAATCCAAATTCTTCATTCTGCTTCACCTCGTCGCCCTCCTTGACGTAAAAACAAATGCGCCGGGCAAGTGCGCCTGCTATCTGACGCATGAGGATATCGCCATTGTCATTGCCTATAACTATAGTAGTGCGCTCATTCTCGGTGGAAGACTTGGGGTGCCAGGCCACCAGATACTTGCCTGCATGATACTTCATGTACTTTATCACACCACTTACGGGATTTCTGTTGACATGCACATTGATGGGCGACATGAAAATGGATACCTGCAGACGCCTGTCATTAAAGTATTCGGGTTCGAAGGTTTCTTCGATAACTACCACCTTGCCATCGGCAGGAGCTACTATTTTATCTTCGCCATGCACCAGATTGCGCACAGGCATGCGGAAAAATGCCACTACCCAAAACCACAGCAGAAACAGTATGAATGTAATAAGGGCTGTGAGCCAAAAGAAGGCGTCGGGGATGAAATGAGCGGCAAGCCAGCCCAAACCTATCCACAAAACTGTTGCAATTAATATATACAGATACCCTTCGCGGTGAATTTTCATAAAACAGCAGCTATTTGCTGACAAAGGTAATAAGTTTGCTGTTTACAGTTGGCAAAGTTTGAATTTGCCACAGTTTACAGATGGTAGTCGGTAGTTGCCCTTAAATGGACACGAAGAAAACGAAATTGCGAAAAGAGACCATGTAATCAAGAATCACCACCTGCCTGCGGCAGGCAGGCAAAGGGCACGAAGTTCACAAAGATGCAGTTGACAGTTTGCAGTTGCCGATGTTCAGTATGCTTTGCTTATGTGCCAGTTTAATTAATGCTCCTATGTTTTTTGGGATTAACCTTGCATGAGAAGCCGAGACTAAACATACTTAGCTTGTCGTAGCCGGCATCTGCGAAAACGCTGACCTTATCTGAAAAATAATAGCGGGCACCCGCTTTGAGGCATGGAGTAACAGCGTGTGTTTTTTTGAGTATGGTACTATCCGCATCGGGAAAAGCAGAATGACGGATATTATTCAGAGAAATACCTGCACCTATGAACGGGTCGAGCCCTTTGACCTGTATAAGATAGCCAAGATGATAATAAGCAGTAAGACCAAGACCCAGTATGCGCCAGTGATTTGTCTTGTAACGCTTGATGGTGCCATTATTACCCTCATAAAGCTGAAAAGAGTTGAAAACAGCCGTGCCATAAGCACCTGCAAACGCAAGGCTTACCCTGTTACTGATGCAATATTCCAGCTTAAGATGCAATGGTGAAAAACCGGTTGTGTTGCCTTTCTCAAAGTTAGCAGGCACCGTATAGTCGCTTTTATAACTGTTTATGAACCCCAATGCCATAGTGGCTATATAGGTGTGTTTCTTACAGTTGGGGTCTAGTGGTCGGTTTTTTTGTGCGACAGCGGTATCCTGTGCTGTTGCACTCACCGACAGGAGTAATAACAATATAAGTGTGTACTTCATCATAAAGAAGGCAATCTAATGAAAGTAACGGAATTTCAGGTGGAATATTATGTATAGCCGGCCGAATGCTCCATCAATGTATTGGATCATAGAATGAGTAGTGTTTTGACCGTTTGTATCATCGAAACCAAAATCAACCGGCACAAAAATGAGAACAAGGCGGCAAATCCACACCAAAAACTGTTGACCTCTATTGACAAAGGATTGTTAAATATAGCCATATCGGAGATAGTACAAGGCATGTACAAGCTTATATTAAAAAGAGTTTTGTTTTTTTACAGCCTGCTTATAGTAAAATCCTCTCAGCAACACACATCTCGTTTATGAAACACCTGTATACTCTGATTGCATGCCTTCTGATTGTAACTACCAGCAGTATAGCTCAGCCCTACATAATAAAAGGTTCAGTAACCGATACACTCAATGCTACCCGACTCACTATGGCATCGGTAGTACTGATACGCACCAAAGACTCTGTAATAGAGGCGCGCACCCGCACAAGAACCGATGGGCGTTTTGAAACTAAAGTGCGCACACAGGGGAAGTATTTTTTGCGGGTGACCTTTCCGGGATTTGCAGACTATATAGACGCAGTAACCATAAAGAAAAACAACACTGACCTAGGTGACCTGCCCATGATATCCAAAACGCATCTGCTAAAAGAATTTGTACTGACCCAGCAAATAGCTGCCATAAAAATAAAAGGCGATACTACCGAGTACATGGCAGACAGCTTCAAGGTAAAGGAAGGAGCTACCGTAGAAGACCTGCTAAAAAAACTGCCGGGAATACAAGTAGACAAGAATGGACAGATAATAGCACAGGGCGAAACAGTACAAAAAGTGCTGGTAGATGGCGAAGAGTTTTTCTCTGACGACCCCAAAGTCGTGACCAGGGGATTGCAGGCTGATGCGATCAGTAAAGTGCAGGTATATGACAAAAAAAGCGACCAATCGGACTTCACGGGAATAGATGACGGACAGAAGACAAAAACCATAAATCTGGAACTGAAAGAAGATAAGAAGAAAGGCTTTTTTGGGAAGGCAGACGCGGGAGGCGGCACTGATGGTTACTTCCAGAATCAGGCAATGATAAACGCATTTAAAGCAAAGCGGCAGCTATCGGCATTCGGGATAGCATCAAATACCGACAAGGCAGGACTGGGCTGGCAAGACAATGATAAATTTGGGAGTGGCAACGGCACTACTCAAATAACAGACGAGGGCGTAGTAAGTACCTTCTCCAGCAGCGATGAAGACTTCAGCGGATGGGACGGGAAATATACCGGCGAAGGACTACCGGCTACTTGGACAGGCGGAGCACACTATGCCGACAAATGGAATGAAACAAAACAACACCTATCTGCCAACTATAGGTTTGCGCGGCAGAATGTGGATATAGATGGTGGCACCATCAATCAGTTTTCGCTGCCGGGCGATGCTATAAGGGTAACAGACATGGTAAAAAACCAGTTCAGCTCAGGCGACAGGCATGGCTTTGATGTGATGTATGACTGGAAAATAGACAGCAGTACCTCTCTGAAAATAACGGCTAACGCAGGCGTGAAAAGCTCGCGGACTTCGTCGGACTATGTGACACAGACCTACATAAACACAGGCGATGTGCTGGGCGATACCAGCTTCAACACCCGCGACATAACCAGTGATGCCAATGCCCAGTTTATCAATACTGATTTTCTGTTTCGGAAGAAATTCAAAAAGAAAGGAAGAACATTATCGATAGATGGAAAGGAGAATTTCAAAGAGGCGAAAAGTACCGGATTCTTTAACTCGAGCATATACAACGACACGATAACGGTAAACACCAAACAACGCAAAATCAACAATTCGGGCACACTGGCATTTCAGGGCAAGGTTACTTATACCGAGCCACTGTCGAAAGTGGCCTATACCGAAATAAGCTACGGACTGACCGTGAACAACAGCACTGCAGAAAACAAATCGTTCGACACACTGGCGGGTGGAGCATATAGCGATGATCCCAATGCCATATTCAGCAGCGACTACCTATTCAACATACTGTCTAATACCGGCGGGCTTAATTTCAAGTTTGTGTTTAAGAAAGTAAACTTCAACTTCGGTAGTGATGTATCCAAGTCGAACTTTGTGCAGACAGACCTAATGAATGGCAGTGCAGACACCAGCTATAGCTTTGTGAACCTGTTTCCCAAGGCGGCATTCACCTACAGAATAGGCAAGCAAACCAGCCTAAACCTGAACTACCAGGGCAGCACATCTCAACCCAGCATCAGCCAGATACAACCCTTCACACAAAACACAGACCCGCTGAACATAACAGTAGGCAATCCGGGACTGAGGCAACAGTTTACAAACCGGGTATCGCTCAGGTTCAATGACTATAAAATGCTGCAGAGCCGATTTCTGTGGGCAAACTTCTCCTTCAGCACTATATCAAATGCGATAAGCACAGAGCAAACCACGCTGGGACCTGTGAACCAAACCAGGTATATAAATGTAGATGGGAACTACAATGGCTTTGGGTATGTGGGCTATGGTTTTAAAATAAACAAAACAGACTTTACGGTGGGGGCACAGACCAATGGCTCTGTATACCACGTAAACAATGTAATAAACAATGCAACAAACAGCAGCGATAACACAAGTGTTTCCTTTGGCCCATACGTGCAATACGACAAGGAGAACAAATTTGAATTGAGGTGGAATCCACAAATCACCTACAACAACAATATCTCTACGAACAACCCTGTAACGATAAGCTACTACATACTAAACAATGACCTGAACGGCTCTGTGCAACTACCAGCCAAAATGGAGCTGGGCAGCTCTGTGGATATGATGTTCCGGCAGAAAACGGAGATCTTTACCACCAACAATAATGTGATAAAATGGAACGCCTACATAGAAAAGAAGTTCCTGAAAAAAAGCCAGCTCGTCTTGCGTGCATCTGTATTCGATATACTGAACCAGAATATAGGGTTCAGCAGAAATGCAAGCGGCAGTATAGTAACCCAAAACAGCTATAACACCATAAGACGTTATGCCATGCTGAACCTGATATGGAACTTTACGCATACACCGGCAGGAGCACCGCCGCCATCGGACGGAGGCATGATGATGTTCAGACATTAAATTCAACAAACAATGAAACGAATACTAATTACATACCTCCTACTTGCCTTGACCGCTTGCGCCTCATTTGCGCAGCATACGCTTGCCGGCAAGATAGAATTTGAGCGTAGAGTGAACATACATGCTCAGCTGGCTGAGATGGAGAATAACTCGTGGTTTGAGAAGATGAAATCACAAATTCCCAAGTTCAACAGCAGCTACTTCGACATGCTGTTTGACAGCACCAGAAGCATCTACAAGCCAGGGCGTGAGGTGGAGGGCAATACGGTATTCAAAATGTTTGGTGGTGGACCCGCTACTGAAAACACTGTACTTACCGACTTCAGAGCAGGAATTATAAAGGCTACCAAAACGGTTTTTGAACAGAAGTTTTTTGTTCAGGACAGCATACGGGTAATAGAATGGAAAGAGAAAGACGAGATACGCACCATAGCCAACTTCAAATGCCACAAAGCAGTAGGTATCATATGCGACAGTGTATATGTGGTAGCGTTTTATACCGAAGACATACCGGTGAGCGGTGGCCCTGAAATGTTTGGCGGGCTGCCGGGCATGATAATGGAACTGGCTATACCCCGCCTGCATACCACCTGGATAGCCACAAAAATAGAACCAACAGCACCAAAGGAAACCGACTTCACCATTACTGAAAAAGGGAAAAAAGTAACCGAAAAAGAACTGTACGAAAGTGTCTATGACAGCTTCAAGAAATGGGGTGCAATGGCCGCAAGGAATGTGTGGTGGACGGTGCTTTAGGTTAATTGGGTAAAGGGGCTAAAAGGGTAAAAAGGCAAGCGGGTAAAAGGGTAAAGAGTAAAGCAAAAAAACCTCTTGTTCACAAATTCCAAATTCCAAATCCCGAATCCCAAATTCTCTATACCCAAATTCCTATACCACTAATATTAAATGAACTTATTATCTCTGGCGGCTTTTATGGCATCTGCTTTAGAGTGGACATCGAGCTTGTGATAGATATTTTTGATGTGGGATTTTACGGTTTCGAGGTCTATAAACAGTTCTTCGGCTATGCGCTTGCGGCTCTTGCCGGTAGCTATCTGCTCCAGTATTTCGGTTTCGCGGCGGGTGAGTGGTGTAGCCTCATTGCGCTTGAAGGAGGAGATGACCATGCGGGCAATGTGTGCACTCATAGGTCCGCCGCCCTCCATTACTTCGTGTATGGCAGCTACTATTTTTTCGGGAGGGGTGTTTTTGGTGAGGTAGCCTGCGGCACCATTGCCTAATGCACGGAAAATAAGCAGCTCCTGCTCATACACAGTAAGTATGAGTATGTGCGTATCGGGTAATAGTTTTTTAATTTTTGGCAGGGCTTCGATACCTGATATACCGGGCAGCTCCACATCCAGCAATATCACATCCGGGTTGTCATTTACAATCTTTTTTACTGCTTCCTCGTACGAGGGATATGTGCTTGCAATCTTGTACCCTGCGGTATTGCCTATCAGGAAAGCATAGCCTTCTCTTATGGTTTCATCATCTTCTATGATGGTAACGAGAATATCCAAATCGCGCTTCATAGCTATATTACAGTTTTAGTAAAGTTCGCAAATTACGTCAGGAATTATATCACCTGTTTGAGGGGATTTTGAAAGTCAGGCTTATGATGGTCCCTTTGTCTTTTCGCGAGTCTATGTAGAGCTTGCCATTTAACCTGCCTGCACGGGTATTCATGTTGGCAAGTCCGTTACCTTTTTTTGCTGCATGCACATCGAAGCCTACGCCATCATCTTTGAGCACAATATGGAGCATGTTCTTTTGCTTAAGCGTAATATCCAATGATACGTTTTTGGGGTTTGCGTATTTTAGTGTGTTATTCATTCCTTCCTTGAATATCATTATCAGGTTTCGGCTCATCTCCATATTCAGGCGGAATTTGCGCCATTCCGTATCATTGCCAGTGAAGGAGAACCTGATATCTGTATCCTCAAAAAGTTCTGTGCCGAAATCGCACATACGGTGCAGAATTTCGTATAGTCCATCATTTGATGGTTTCAGCGACCACAGTATATCCCTGGTGCCACTATATAGCTGAGCAGTGTTATCTTCTATCTGACCCAATATTCTGGTGGTCTCGGGCGTGAGTGTCACCTTGTTTTTGAGCACATTTGTCAGCACATTGATACGGGTGAGTTTGTTGCCTATTTCATCATGAAAATCTTCGGCTGTTCTTGTTCTTATTTTGCCCTGCTCTTCGGCACGCAGTTTTGCCAGTAGTTTCTCTCTGCGTTGCTTGCGGCTGTTGTAAGAGTATTGTACCAGAATGCCGGTAAGCAGACAAGCCAATAATATAGCAAACCGAAACCACATGGTTTTCTGTATAGGTGTTATAATCTCAAAGCTGTAAGAGAGCTCGGGAGCAGTGATTCCGGCATCGCTGCGGCACTGCACCCTGAACACATAATTGCCTGGCGGCAGTGCAGAAAACGTGACAGAATTGGCTGTAGACCAGTCGGACCAGGGAGCATCCAGCCCATCTATACGATAACGGTACAACACCTGCTGGGCGCCACTAAGCGTAACAGCCTGAAAAGAGAAAGCGATATTATTTTTTTTGTAAGGCAGACGCAGACTGTATGGTATATCATACCAGTTGTCGAGGCTGTCGTACCACTTAGGGTCAATCATGTTTTCGCCGGCTATCTTCACAGACTGCAGTACTATCTGCGTAGGTGCGGCTACCACAGCCGCCATATTTGGGCTATAGTGCAGTGCTCCATTGGTAGTACCAAACCATATACTTCCATTAGGCAACTTAATTACGGAATTGATGTTACTCTCCATACCCATAATACCTTGTGCTTTTCCATAAAAAGTCACAATGGGTTCACCTTCCTTTTGGATACTTATCCTGTGTATTCCGAATCCGGTACCTACCCATACATTGCCATTATCATCTGCTACAATATTGTAAATGAAATCGGAACGCAGTCCATTGTTTTTATTAATGACCGTTGTTTTCCGGGTATCCATATCGTAGCGTATCACGCCATTGTCGCCGCTACCGAGCCATAGCTCTCTACCACGCATAATGAAACACTGTATAGCGAAACTATCTATGGCAGTACCTGTAACAAAGGGTGCGACCTCGCCGGCATGGAAGAGCCGCAACCCTCCCTCGGTAGCTATAAGCGTACTGTCGAACCCAATAGTAAGGAAAGAATAAACCGGACTGTTGTTGGTATCAGCTGTTTTGAACATTCCTTCCTCCCTCACCATTACACCATTAGAGAAGCCTATCCACAACCTGTCGAATGTGTCTACATAGATGCTGTTTACAGACCCTGACGGGAAGTTGTAATCTGCACCATCGTACTGCCTGAATATACCATTGGCATAAGACCATAGACCCCTGCTGCGGGTGCCCATCCACAGTACTGAAGAAGGCGTATAACACATGGACACTACCGGGGGAATAGGATTGGAGGGGAACGATAATGAGGTGACTTTTCTGTCTTTGTAGATGTAGACGCCCGCATCGTATGTTCCTATGAACAAAGAATCGGCACCATTGAAAGCCAATGCTGATACCTGTGCGCTGGGGAGTCCGGTATTTTCGCCTATACCGGTGAACTGTGTACCTGAAAACCTGAAGATTCCCTGCCCGTCTGATGCCATCCAGATGCTGCCTTCGGCGTCTTTCAGTACATCGTTTATAGAGTTGTCTGTAAGTCCGTTACGTTTATTGTAGTAATTTATGCCATTGGTATCGGCTAGTATAGCACCATTGCCTGTACCTAGCCACAATGCACCGTTATTATCCTCTGTACCAGACGACAACCAGAAAGGCAGCGTGAATTCACTTTCGTCTGTGCTATGTGGCACTATGTACCTCTTTTGTACTTTATAAAGTCCATTGTTGCCCGTCATCCATATTGTACCATTATTGCCTCGGAATATGTGACTGATTCTTGAAGGCGGATCGTTTGCACCGGTAAGAAAACTAAGGCTGTCCCATTTACCATTCCGGTAACGATAAATAGCACTGTCTTTAGCTACCCAAATGGCCGACTTCTCAATCATCATTGCAGTCACAAAACCTTCGGCATTGGGTGTGCTGAAGTATTTTATTTTTCCATTAGCTACAAAGTACAACTCGCCCTGCACCTGCCACCAAACAGTGTCGTTTACAACGCTGATATGCTGCACATTTGGGTGATTGCGTAATACTTTCACCTTCATCCTGTAGTGCTTAAACGACTTTCCGTCGAAGGAGGATAGACCTTCCGGTCCGCCAGTCCACACATTTCCCTTGCTGTCTGTACCAACAGATAGAACGAAGTTGTGCAGCAGCCCGTTTCTTACCGAAAAATTGGTGAAATTGCGCCCGTCATAACGCGACAGACCCCCCAATGTACCTATCCACAAGTTGCCTATCCGGTCTTGCGCCAGGCAAGTAGCCTGCGACTGAATGAGCCCATCTTCAACACTCAGCTTATGGAAGTGAAACTGCTGTGCATGAGCGATAGGTGAAAACAATAATGTACATAAGTACACGACTGTTTTAAGCAGCGTGATAGATAGATTTTTCCTGATAGCGGTCAATTTCATAATGGTCATGTGAAATTAAACCATATCGGGCAAAGTAAACAGCAGGATTTGGGAATACCCCTTTATATAACCCACAAGATTAAATAGCTTCAGCGCAAGTGGATCACCTTAGGTCCACAACTTCAACGCCGGGATGTTCTTTAGGATTCCAGGCAAACTGTGCATCCGGAATGTCTGCATTCTGGATAACGTTACTGATAGTAACAGCATATTTATTGCCGTTTTTTTCCCAATAGTTGCCACCGGATATCATAGAAGTTGATTTGTCTACCATCAGTTCTATTTTAGCCAGTTGTTTGGTCTTGTCGTGTGGGGTCAGCTCTACGATATCACAGTTTTTGCCTTGTTCTTTTCTTTCGCCTTTGTAGCTGTAGCTATATTCTTTTTCGAAGAAACTAGGAGTGAACAGTTTTGCGGGCGACATGCTCTGCTCAGCGGGGTTGTACTTTGCTACCTGCACTTCTTTTGCTTCTTTATTGTATGTCCAAACTGTATTGTTGTCGCAAAATATTTCCTGACCACCAAGCACTACATGATACTTCTGCCCCTTGAGGGATATACTGCCTTTGCGAGAGTCGGTTACATTGCCGCCCTTGCCACCTGTAAGCTTCAGTGCAAAGTTTGCCTTCATTGTTTTGAGAGAAGAAACTTTTTTGCTTACAGCGTCGAGTACACTTTTAGCCTTGGGGTCCTGCTGTGCGGCTGCAGGCTGAGCAATAAACAGAACTGACAAAATACTTAGAGAAAACAAAAATTTCATGCTTAAAATGGATTTTTTTAGAGGCACCAAAGGTATGGATTTTAATGTCCAAATCGGGTATAAAGCCCTGGTCCAATGTGTTAAAAATTAAACAATATAGCTTAATATGCAAATTTGGGAAATGAGCCGGAGCCAATGGAAATGACTCCAAAATAAAAATATCGGATATCAATATGTATGAAAAGTATAACTGCTTCCAAAGGGTGATGCAGGCGAAGTATACATGCTTATGCTGTCGTTTGAAACAAAATAACTGATTTTCCCATTGATAGACATGATATTCGGACCGGCATCATAGCTGCTGGTATGATAGACCACACCTGTTGAATCTGCTCCGGCCAACCACATCGACCGGCCGGCAGAAACAGAACCGAATAAAAGGAATGCACTCCCTATTGTATCGGGCAATACTACTTTGATACCTGATGTAATGTAATAGTCAATGCCCGTACGGTGCCATGCCCTGTCTTCAATTAGCTTTGGCCTATGCAGCCGATCCCATTTAGTTGTTTGCCCTGGCACTCCATATAATATCGACGTGCCTCTATTCCACACTACGAGGTTTCGTTTGAACTTATATGTAATCGTATTGGCAGACAGACGGAAAATCAATTCGGAATCATTATAAGTTCTACACTTGTATTCCGGCTGCTGGTTACTATTGTAATTCATATTGCTAATGATCATCAGCGTTGAATCATTTATCACGTTAATCTCCTCAGCAACTATCCCTTCTACTTCAATATCTTTACCATCGTCGTAGACACTTATTTTACCATGCCATAGGTAGCTGCCATCCAGATTTTCAGTAGGAAGGTCTGGCATTGGGAGAAACGAATCCTCATTTTTCTGCTTCCTGCAACTATCCAGTGTTGCAAACAGAACAAGCGAAACAAAACAATATAGTATGCGTGCAGTCATAAAGAAGTTCTTCTCTACCGGAAAACAATAACCATGCCAAAATTAAATATTGGACCTTATTAGTTTAGTCCAGCGACTGCAGAAACCCTTCCAGTTCAGCATCTGTCTTGAAATACACCTCCCGTGGCTTGCTGCCTACTGCGGGTCCTACAATGCCTGCTGCTTCGAGCTGGTCCATAATACGACCGGCGCGGTTATAACCCAGGTTGAGCCGGCGTTGGAGGTTGGATGTAGAGCCGGATTGCATCTGCACTACCAGGCGGGCACAATCTTCGAATAGTTTATCTCTGTTTGTGAGGTCTATTTCTTTAGCACCTTCGCCATCTTCGCCTTCATATTCAGGCAGCTCAAACGCAGATGCATAGCCGCGTTGCTTAGCAATAAAGCCTACCACATCTTCGACCTCGGGAGTATCTACAAATGCACACTGCAGGCGCAACAGCTCGCTGCCATAAGACACCAGCATATCGCCCCTGCCTATCAGCTGTTCGGCACCACCGGCATCGAGTATGGTACGCGAATCGACCTTTGCAGATACCTTGAACGCTATACGTGCAGGGAAGTTGGCTTTTATGGTACCGGTAATCACATTCACCGATGGGCGCTGGGTAGCTATTATCAGGTGTATACCTATGGCACGTGCCAGCTGAGCCAAACGGGCTATGGGCATTTCCACCTCTTTGCCGGCTGTCATTATCAGGTCGGCAAACTCATCTATTACCAGCACTATAAAGGGCAGGTATTTGTGTCCGTTTTGGGGGTTCAGCCTGCGGCTGATAAATTTTTCGTTATACTCCTTTATGTTACGCGCACCAGCCTCTTTGAGCAACTCATAACGGTTGTCCATTTCTATACACAGGGCATTCAGTGTGTTGATCACCTTTTTGGTATCGGTGATTATGGGCTCCTCTTCGTTGGGCAGCTTTGCAAGAAAATGTTTCTCTATGGTGCGATAAATTGACAACTCTACTTTCTTAGGGTCTACCATTACAAACTTCAGTTGCGAAGGATGTTTTTTATAGAGCAGTGACACGAGTATAGCATTGATACCTACCGACTTACCCTGCCCTGTAGCACCCGCCATTAGCAGATGGGGCATGGCTGCAAGGTCTACTATATAGTTTTCATTATCTATCTTTTTACCCAGTGCTATAGGCAGGCTCATTTTGTTATTCACAAATTTCTCGCTGCCTATCAGTGTCCGCATGGACACTATTTGTTTATTGGTGTTTGGCACTTCTATACCTATGGTGCCCCTGCCCGGTATAGGTGCTATAATACGTATGCCAAGCGCTGCCAGATTGAGTGCAATATCGTCTTCGAGGTTTCGGATCTTGGATATACGCACACCTTCGGCAGGTACTATTTCGTAGAGGGTAACGGTAGGGCCGACGGTAGCACTTATTCGTTGTATCTCTATGCCAAAGCTGCGCAGGGTCTGTATAATCTGGTTTTTGTTTTTTTCCAGTTCTTCCTTGTCCAGCGATATGGTTTCGGTTGCGCGGTCTTCGAGCAGGTCCAGCGTGGGGAATTTGTAGTCGGGCAAGTCCAGCTCCGGCGCATAGGGCTCATTGCTTGCTATAGAGATATGTGCGCCATGAGCGATTGCAGGTTTTTCTTCCTGCTGTATCACCTCAAAAGAAAACTCCGGCTCATCCGATTTCTTAACGGCGGCTGCGGCCAATGCTGCGGCTTCTTTTTCTGCCAGGTATTTCTGGTATTCCAGGTGCTCTTCTGTATCCAACTCGTCTTCTTCTTCTGTCAACTCTTCTTCTTCATCAACCAATGCGCCCGGGTCTTCGCGCAGGGTTATATCCCATTCTTTAGTTTCTTCGGCATCTGCGGCCTGTGTCTCGGCTACCGCTACAGCCGCGGGCACTACTTCTGCCTCCGGAACCGTCACTGTAGTATCTTCCGGCAATGGTTCGTTAAACTGGGGCGATACTGCCAGATTTTCAGCAACGCTGCGTGCGCGCTGGCGCATCCTGTTCATAAACGGACGCACATCGAGCGCAAAAATGACAAATACAAAGAACAAGATGGTGGAAATAAGCACCATACCGGTACCCAGAAAACCCAGAAAACCGTTAAGATAGGAGATAGCTCCATTGCCCAAGCGACCGCCTAAGGGAAATGAACTACCCGGAAACAGATAAGCAAGCACTGGAGCCACGAGCAAGAGTAGAATAGAAACCCAGCGCATATACCGCAACACAGGTAATACGCGAGAGCCATACACCACATGAAGCCCTATAGCCCCGATAGCGAGCCCTATGACCAGAGAGGCTATGCCTGCGCCCTTGTAGACAAGTATGTGCGAGAGTGCTGCACCAAACCGTCCACCCCAGTTGGAAACCGGTGTACTGTCGTGGTTGAAAACAAAGCCCCACATACCGGCGCTATTGAAAAACTTGTCCTGGTCGGCGGTCCAGCTGAAGTAATAACTAATAATAGAAAAGCAGGTAAAGACACCTGCCAGTACAAAGAATATACCGACACCCAGCCTTATCTGCCGCTTGCGCTCTATAGCTGCCAAAGCCACATCTTCGGGTTTGGGAGGTGATGGTGCCTTTTTATTTTTTGTGCTTGTAGCCATTGATGATGATAATGCTGTAAAAATACAATATTACAGTAGCTACAAAACTATTTATTCCTTCGGCAGAAAATTAATTTTTGCTCTATCTTTAGTCAGGCAGATTTACTACTCCCTTTTTGCTACTATTTTGCAATAAATAATTAGTTTTTTATTATGAATAAACTGCTATCTACCCGGTAAACTACAAAAAAAACTATGTACGCTGTAAAACAACCATTTTATGTGCGGCTGGCGCTTACCCTATTGTCGGTGGTGCTGATTCTTTGTTGCTGCCAATGCCTGCTCTAATTGTGGGTTGAAGGGTGTAATATCATTTCAAGATAAAAATTCGTTGTTGATTTCAGGTGCTTTGCATCCCTGCCTGCCTTAAGCAGGTTTACGAGAAAATTTTTCTCGTGCTGTCTTCTGATGTTGCATTGGCACATGCCAATCGCTGATACTACATAAACTAAAAACATCCTTAGCATTCGCTAAGGATGTTTTTATGTTTTTTCAAACAATGTTGAGTTTAGTCCACCTTCGAGAACCTTTCTGTTCTCAACAGTGTATTAGTTTCGTCGTATATCAGCAGCATATAGACCCCGTTGGCAAGTTTGCTCACGTTGATGCTCTTAGTTGCTTTATTTTCAGATACCACACGACCATCTGGCGACATCACGGTAACATTTACTGCCACCGGCGCATCTATGTGCAGCACAGATGCAGTTGGGTTTGGATAAACCTTTACCGTGATACCTGCCGGAGGTGTACTGATACGTGTAGGCGCAATTGTATAAATAGCAGAAGTGTCGTTGCAGCCACCTGCATCTGTAACTACAACTGAATAATCGCCCGGTGCAGGGCTAAACAAAATACCTGTTGTAGCACCTGCTATTGCTGTGCCATTGAGGAACCATTGGTAAGCACTGAACGAACCGGTGTACAGGTAATTTCCGGTAATGTTGTAGCTGATTACAGCAGTTGGGTCAGGTAATACGGTCTTCACCGGCAATGTAGCCTGGCAGGTTCCATTATCAATAGTGAGTAAGTAATCGCCCGTAGTAGTAGCCGTATAGCTGTTGTTTGTAGCACCTGCTATATCCACACCACCTGTAGACCATTGATAAGAAATACCAGCAGCAACTGTAGCTATCAGATTTACCGGGTTGCCATTGCACAGGGTAACGAAAGTACCAGCCGGCAATATGCCTACCATTGGCATAGCCGGACCTACTGTAACATTGTATGTAACAAAATCAGAACAACCCGCTGTTGATGTAACCCCATAAGTAATGGTAACACTACCAGCAGACACACCGGTCACCAATCCACCGGCACCAACTGTAGCTACAGCCGTATTGCTGCTGCTCCATATACCACCGGCAGTTGCGTTTGCCAGTACAATAGTAAGACCGGTACATACTGTATTCTCTCCTGTTATCGGAGCCACTACAGGTATAGGACTTACTGTAATACTGGTAGTAACTGTAACCGAACAACCCGGAGCGTTAGTAACAGTATAACTTACGGTAACAGTACCAGCAGCAATACCATCAAGCACACCAGATGTTGCATCGATAGACCCTATTGATGGGTCTGCGCTATTCCACACTCCACCGGCTGCAGCATTGGTAAGGGTAATTGAGAAACCAACACATACACCAGATGGCCCAGCAATAGGTGCAACCGTAGGAAATGCAGTTACGGTATCGGGAGTAGTTACAAAATCAGTACAACCTAGTCCATCAGTAACTGTATAAGTGATTGTGGTGATACCGGTAGCAAAAGCATTTACTAATCCAGTAACACTGCCTATTGATGCTATAGCTGAAGCAGCACTTGTCCATACACCACCTGCTGTGGCATTGGCAAGCGTAGTTGTACCTCCCAGGCAAAGGTTAGTAATACCTGTAATAGGCGCAATAACGGGTAATGCGTTAACTGTAACAGGGTGCGTAACAAAACAACCTGTTGGTATTGTGTAAGTAATTTCAGCAACTCCTACGGCTGCACCTGTCACCACTCCCGCAGCTGTTACCGGAGCAGTTACAACATCGCTGCTGGCCCATGTACCACCAGTAGTAGTGCTGGCAAGTGTAGCTGTGCTGCCCAGACAAATATCTGAAGCACCGGTGATTGCAGCAGGCAAAGTATCTATTGTGATAACAGCACTATCATTCATATTGCTGCTACATGCTGTGATAGCATCTGTAGCCAGTACTGTATAAGCACCTGCGGCAGTTTGCAAACCAAAATCAAGTGCGCTGCCTGTGCCGGGAACGGCTGCTCCTACCGTAGCAACACCAGTATACAACTGGTAGTTGACTCCCAGATCCGAACCGTCTAAACCTACATTTACACCTGTACCGCCCAGGCAGTAGCTGCCTC
>JAIOYR010000057.1 GCA_021740995.1 Taibaiella sp. | reverse complement strand
ATCTGCAAGAAGGGCTACCAGGTAGTAGTTGCCTGACTTCAACCCACCTATACCCATACTGCCCTCTGTAAAGGCAGGCAATTCTTTCAAAAAGGTGTCTGTTTTAACAAACTCGGCAAAGAACTCGTCATTTTCCTTTTTGCCTATTCTTATGTTCTGCACCAGCGGAAAATGTTTGGCGGGTATCAGCCTGTTATAAATCTCTGCATAGTAGTGCAATGTCCTTTTGTTATCGTCCAGAAAATCGGCACACAAGGGCAACTGCTGCTTGCCATTTCTGGAAAATGGCGTTTTGGCGGTCGACTTAAAGGCAGTATCCAGAAGTTGAATCCCACTATAAACCGGGCTGGCATCATCAAATACTACACTGATGCTGTCTCTGAACACAAATTTATTGGCAGTATCATTCATATCCGTAAGGCGGAACAAGATTTTCACAAGCCCTTTCGCTACTGCATACTGCTTTAGCTCCAGTATATTTATGGTAGCCAGGTCGGCTGCATCCGTCTTAGGTGGTGTCTGCAATATGAAATGGTCTTCAATGAGAACACCATCACTGTTTGTAAAGACGATATCGGTCTTTATGCGTGCTACAATTGTTTTTTCAGCAGTAGTAAAGAAATGCAATGTACCTGGGTTCACCTGCCAGTATATATCCACTACTGGTTGGTACTTCAGTGCCTTTGTGGAGTCGTATTTATAAAACAAATTATACGCCACAGAAGCATCTAAGGCACTGACAGATAAGGTAGAAAACAAAAAAATAATACATAATCCAGCCAACCGGAACATACTTTCGCTATTTCGTGCAAAATAAGGAATAATGCCAGAAACATACCTGCTGCATTGCCTGCACACTACTGTCTGCGATGATAAAAAGTACATGATAAAATAATAACCGGTCAAATCCAACTGACTGAAATACAGCAAATATCCTGTTCTGCACCTAAAAACTTCATTGAAATTATAAAAAACTATTGCTATTTTTGGTTGATTATTATTTACGTTAAATATCCCTTAAAATATGTCGAGGAAAATAGTAAAGAAAATATTTGTTGTAGACGACAATGAAATGCTGTCTATGGCATTGGAAGACTACATTACCAGAAAGACCATGCACGAGGTGCAGGTATACAATACCGGCGAGGAATGTCTGAAGCATCTGAGGGAGCAACCTGACGTGGTAATTCTTGATTTCAACCTGAACTCTGAAGATAAAGATGCCGCCAATGGCATGGAAATACTGCAAGCCATAAAGAAGATAAATAAGTTCATTCACGTTATCATGCTGTCCAGTCAAGAGTCTTATGGCACAGCCCTGCAGACGATCAATAAAGGTGCCGAGGAATATGTGATAAAGGACGAAGGCGCTTTCGAAAAAGTGGTAAACCTTATTGATGGGTTGAACTAACAAATACTTTATTCATCTGGTTAACTTCTTGTAGTAAGCATTATGACGAAAGAAACTGCTGTAGTGTTTTTGGTACTGTTTATCAAGTCCGTGGCTACAGGGATTTTGAGTGTTCTCACGCCTTTTATCTACGCAATACTACCCGTTACTACCCGTTACCTGTCGCCCAAGAGCAAACCAAGAGCAGAGGGACTTCGCAATACGTTGCTGTATGCGCTGTGTCTTATTTTAATCTTCACGTCTATTGGCACTATCATTTCGTCTATAGTGCGCATCACCGGGCTCAATACATTTACCACTCACTGGATATTCAACTTTATTCTCTTCCGCCTTTTTGCAGGATTGGGTATATCATTTCTCGGTGCCTTCGAGCTAAAGCTACCTTCCAAGTGGGCAAACCCTACTGCATCCAAAGCCAAACCGGGTAGTTTCCGTGGCATATTCTTTATGGCACTCACCTTTCCCATTGTTTCATTTTCTACCATGCTGCCAATAGTAGCATTGGTGCTGCTTATTGGCGGCAAGGATGTAGCAGGAGGGTCTATCATTACTATGTTTGGTTTTGCGCTGGGGTTGTCATTGCCCATTATCTTTCCGGGCATGCTCAATGTGTTTGTAAAATCTAAAAGCTTGCTAAATCAGATAAAAGTATTGCTTGGATTCTTCTCCATTGCACTGGGGCTCAAGTTCTTCTCTTATGCCGATATAGGGCTGGGCTGGAACATCCTCGACCGCGATATGTTTATCATCATTCTCATGCTCCTTTCTACCACAGTAGGGCTGTACATGATAGGTGCGTTTAAACTCCCAAAGGATTATGCGCCCGACCAAAATGTGTACGGCATAGAATTTGTCTCCATGTTTCGGCTTTTTATAGCCATTGCCTTATTCACATTTGTTATCTACCTATTGCCCGGCATTTGGGGTGCACCCCTACACGGTGTCAGCAACTTTTTACCTAAGTAACAGTAAACTCAAAACTGCCGACTGCAAACTGTCAGCTAAAGAAACCAAACACTTTAATACAACTTCAATAATAGTTTGCAGTGTGAGATCAAGGTAATTACTCGCGAATTACATAACATCTCCCTTTAGTCCCGATGACTATCGGGAGGGTTTTCTCGTGCCGTATTTCAAATAATACCGCACTATAAACTGCCAACTGCAATCCTATCTGGCAATAAACACCGGCACCTTCACCAGATGCCTCACAGTATTTATGGTCTCACCATATATCAGGTCCTTGGCTATCTTATGACCATGACTACCTATTATCAGCAAGTCGCAGTTGTTATCTTTTACTATTCTCGCTATCTCCAGCGCACGGTCTTTGTAGCCCAGTATACCCTTCGCTTCATATCCCGCATCGTTCACCATCTTCACATACTTGTCCAGATCCTGCTGGTCTTTTCGGGTCTCGTAGTCGTGTGCCTCCTCCCCTATCAGCCTTGCAGATGCACTCTCTACCACATGTATCAGCACAAATCCCGCATCCGGCTTGCCCAGTTGCAACCCATATTGCAGCACCTTGCTGTCATTCTCACCAAAGTCCAGCGCCAGTGCTATGCACTTAAACGGTTTAGTTTCCGTGTTCAGGGTAGCCACTATGTTTTCATGCACACTTATATTGGCCTCCCTTCTTTGTAGTATGAACGGGTATATGATAGTGATAAGTAGCACCACAGCTATGAACAATACAAATAGCACTACCAGCCCCTGCACCCACATATTGTCAGTGCCGGCCAGCCAGCCACCCACACTATCCAGAAAGAGTTTCAGGTTCAGCACTACTATCACAGCCGCTATTACCCATGCACCCACCTTGGTAAGCGGACTTATGGTGAAGTTGCCCATCCGCTTGCGGTCGCTTACAAAGTGTATCAGCGGTATCACCGCAAACGCCAGTTGCATACTCAGCAATACCTGACTGAAGATAAGCATCTGGTCTATCATGCTGTCGCCCGCTATGAGCAGCACTACTACTGCAGGCACTATAGCCAGCATACGGGTGATGATGCGCCGCAATACCGGATTGATACGCAGGCGCAGATAACCCTCCATGATAATCTGTCCGGCCAGTGTGCCCGTTATAGTAGAGCTCTGCCCGGCAGCTATCAGCGCCACGGCAAACAGTATTGGTGCTACCCCATTACCCAGTAGCGGAGCCAGCAACTGGTGCGCATCCTGCAGCGAGGCTACATTGTTATGACCCGATGTGTAGAACACCGCACCAGCCAGTATAAGTATAGCAGCATTCACAAAAAAAGCAAGGTTGAGTGCTATAGCACTATCAAAATTATTGAGCTTTATAGCCCGCTTTATAGAGGCATCGTCCCTGCCTATTTTGCGGGTCTGCACCAGTGCCGAGTGCAGGTATAGGTTGTGCGGCATTACCGTAGCACCTATGATGCCTATGGCTATAAACAGTGCCCCACTGCCCGGCAGGCTGGGCGCAAAACCCTTTACTACCTCGCCTAGGTCGGGCTTTGCAAATATCATCTCCATCAGGAAACACCCCCCTATTATAGCCACCAGCGCTATGATGAATGCCTCCAGCTTGCGCATACCCAGTTTTTGCAGGTACAGCAGTAGTATAGTATCCAGCAGGGAGATGATAACACCCCATATCAGCGGAAGCCCAAAGAGCAGATTAAGCCCTATAGCCATGCCCAGCACCTCGGCAAGGTCGCAGGCAGCTATGGCTATTTCGGCAAGTATATAGAGAACGAAGTTTACAGCCTTGGGATATACCTCCCTGCTGCACTGGGCCAGATCGCGCCCCTGCACTATGCCCAGCCGTGCGCTTAGCGACTGCAGCAGCAGCGCCATCATATTGCTCATCAGCAGCACCCATATCAGCGAGTAGCCAAACTGACTGCCACCAGCCAGATCTGTAGCCCAGTTGCCGGGGTCCATATAGCCCACACTTACCAGATAAGCCGGACCAAAGAAAGCAAATATCTTCTTCCACTTGCCACTCTTGGCAGCAGGGTTTACCTGCCCATGTACCTCACTCAATGACTTGTCGAGATCTGCGTTTTTCATTTCAGAAGGCAAAGCTAATAAATAAAATTAGGATAGGCTAATAAAATGAAAAAATGGGGAAAATTTCAACTTTTTATATCGTCTCAAATCTAGATGTCGATAGGTTGTACGGGTTCGTTCCTGTTAGGTGCACTTCAAACAAAACCCTCTCTTTTAGAGAGGGTTTTGTTCTTGAAAGGCCATCCATTTTTCATGATATTTCTTATCATTTGCATTTTTTGAGCAATTCTATAAACGGAAACTAAACCGTATTTTATCACTAATTGACATAAAGCAAACACGTAGTTTTTTTAAAAAAATCAGATATAAAAAGGACAAGCCCAACCGTCTATATTATTCTATTATTCCGACCTTTATTCTCTAACTAGTTAGTGGTGTGGAGTTGAAAGAATCTGTAAAAACCTATTTAGGGATTAAGTGATAAATACTTCGACTTTAGTTATGCAATTGATTTCTCATCATTTCAATGAAATCTTCATCTTTCATATTCTTTCTATTGTCTAACAAGAAATCTGCATCTTCTCCTGCTCGATATCTTAATTGATTTGTTCCATCAGTGACTGACGTATAAATTACTTCTGCAACCAAACCTGGTGATGAAACCGTGTTGCTAGGATTCTGCCATTGCTTCATTAAAGCATTGATAATAGGCTGGTATTCTTCGACACCTCCGGCTTGAAAATCAAACGAACGTCCGCCAAAATCAGTCGCTATGAATCCGGGTTGTACAATTTTCACTTTTACGCCTATTTCCGCCATTTCGTAATGCAATGATTCAGAAATGCCTTCAACCGCAAATTTCGTTCCGTGATAGAGTGACCCCAAAGCAAATGTCATTTGACCACCGATTGATGAAATGTTGACAATAACACCACTTTTGTTTTTTCTGAAATGTGGAATAATCGCTTTAGTAACGTCCATTAAACCAATCACATTGGTGTTGAATTGTCTAACAATGTTTTCCCTTGGGAATGTTTCTAAAGGTCCGTATGCGCCATAACCTGCATTGTTTAACAGTGCATCAATTCTTCCAAATTTCGAAATACCATTGTAGATGGCCGTTTCTATTGTCGCTAAATCAAGTACATCTAACTTTTCTATTTGTACGTTCGCTAACTTACTTAATTCTGTTTCCTTTTCTGGTGAACGCATGGTGGCAATAACATTCCAACCTTGTTGTTGAAAATGTATTGTTGTTGCTTTGCCAATTCCGCTGCTTGCTCCCGTGATTAATATCGTTTTACTCATCTTAATTTTTGTTTAAGCTTAATAGGTTTTCAACTCCGTTTGCCGTGTAGATAGCCTTGGTAGTTTCATTTAGTACATCGTTGTAGTTTTCGATGGCTTGCTTTAATCCTGAAAAATCAACCACAGTTCTAAATGGCTTTTCTCCAAAAGGTGTATTTACTAATTTCACAACCGCTTCAGCCACTCGCTCAGGTCGTTGTTCTGGTATAGACGCTACATAAGCCACATAGCCATTTATAGACGATTCCGGAAGATTTGCCATTTCACCATACTGCTTCATTCTCTCTGTATCGCTTGGTGTTATCATCCCACTCATAAAACCCGTAGGAAATCCGCCTGGTTCAACAATGCAAGTTTCTATTCCAAATCCAGAAAGCTCAGCTCTATATCCTTCTGCCAAAGATTCCAAGGCATATTTTGAAGCCGAGTAAGAAGCCAAAAACGGTGTTGTTACTCTACCAATGCAACTGGAGGTGTGAATAATTGTTCCTTTTCCTTGTTGCCTTAAATATGGTAATGCAGCTCTCATCAACCTTTGAACACCAAACACATTTACTTCAAACATTTTTTGAATGTCATCAGAAGTAAAACATTCAAGGATTCCATTTGCTCCAATTCCTGCATTGTTAAATACAGTATCTAAACCGTCCATAGTATCAATGGCAGATTTTACAGCTGCCTCAACGCTTTTTTCCTTTGTTACATCCATTTCAACCAATACAACGCCTTTAGACTTTAATAGATTTGCAATGGCTTCATTTTTACCCTTTAGGGAACGCATTGTTCCTACCACTTGATTTCCGTTTTCTGCTAACTGAATACAAGTTAAACTTCCAAATGCACCGCTGGCACCTGTTACCAGTATTTTATGTTTCATATGAGAATAATTTATTTTTTTTAATTGCTTTATGAGATACGCCAATACATTTTGATTCGTGTTTGCGCCAAACAGTCATGCTTCATTTCATATAAAGATGATTTTTTAAGGTTATATATTGTTAGTCCCGAAAGCTTTCAGGAATCGGTTTATCTTTTTTGTTCTTTATAATTTAATGAAACAAATATCTGGCAGATAAAATGGGCGGATTAACACGAAAGAGGGAAGATTAAACACAAATCGCGGAAAAGAAAAAAGGAACCCATTTTGGTTCCTAAATTCTAATTCAATTGCCTGTATTCTTGAGGTGTTTTGCCTGTTTTTTGTTTGAACAACCTGCCAAAATAATGTGGATAATTGAAGCCCAGTGTATAAGCTATTCCACTTACAGAATCGGATGAGGTGAGCAGTAAGTGTTTTGCTTTATCAACTAGAAAATCGTTTATGTGGTCTTTGGCAGACCGTCCTGTTTCTTTGGTAAGTAAGTCACTCAAATAACTAGCCGATAAATGACAATGACCTGCCAAATATTGGATAGTCGGCTGTCCTTTTTCGATGAGCTGATTTTCGGAATAGTAATCTTTTAAAAGCAACTCAACCTTGGAGATGATGTCAATGTTGCTTGCCGCACGAGTATTGAATTGTCTTTCATAAAATCGTTTACTGTAATTTAGTAACAGTTCGATATTAGAAACTAATACTTGTTTACTGTGATTGTCAATTCGCTCTTTGATTTCATCTTGAATAAGTTGAACAATTTGATTGAGGGTATTTTGCTCATTTTCGGAAAGGTGCAATGCTTCGTGAACTTCATAATTAAAGAAGTTGTAAGCGTCAATTCTAGAGCCAAGTGCTGTATTTCTGATAAGGTCTGGATGAAAGTAAAGCATCCAACCTTTAACTTGATTTACTTCTTGCGCTTTTTTAACTGTTATAATCTGATTCGGTGCGGTAAAAATCAAAACACCATCATCAAAATCATAAGAATTTCGCCCGTAATCAATTCCACAACTTGAATCTTTTAAGGCAATGCAGTACAAATCAGAAGAAAAACGTTTCCCCACGGTTTCTTCTCCATAAGCTAGTTTTTGAGTGTCTAGTATGGTGATTAAAGGGTGCGTTGGCTTTTCTAGGCCAAATACAGCTCGAATTTCAGTAATCGAATTGGAATGAATAATCTGCTCGGCCATTATACTTTTTTACAAAATTATCCTGATATTTTGGTATCCAATAACACAAATCGCAGAATGCATAACAAGAACTCTGTGTTGTTACCCCACAAGCTTTGCGTGAAACAGACGGATGTCTACATCCGCCATCCCAGGCTAGTCTCCTTTTCGGGGCCCGCTAGCAATGAGCGTCCTGAAGCCGACATCATACAGTACAACTCATAAAACAAATCCCTTATTTGGTTCGAAGTTTTGTCTGTTAGGGGCACAGATTAGGAGAGCGGGAGGGCGGCGAGCGAAGAGCGATGCCCTCCCGCTCTCCTATTTGCCTCCGCTCCCGCCCCCACTCGGAGTACTTTATAACAAAACGTAGTTTGGCGTTGTCTTCGACTAGGTCACAGCAGCAGTCGATCTCCAGATTGACGAAACAATAGCCCCCCATCCGCCAGCTTGCATATTAGGAAAACATGAATAAATACAATATTCGGCTTTCGTTGTACCTTATACGTGCACTGTGCCCTACCCCATCCCGAAAAAAAAGTAGATCTCCTACCCTGTCATTCCTACTATTGGGTTGATAATTGGCACACATTTTGTGGCACTAATATTATCAGCAGCTTTTCATATTCATATATTCAGAGTGCCAACATTTGCCGGCACATGAATAAATAATATAAAATAAATATTAAAATAATTACGCGCGCAAAAGTGCGCAACTTTTGCGCAACTATTTTAATCATTAACCAAACCAAATTATTGACAATCAACTATTTAAACCCAAAAACATGAAAATAAAAAGTTCCCGGCAAAAGTGCGCAATTATACTTTCCCTCTCATTTCCACTATACTCGTTTGCAATATCAAAGCGTCTATAGCACCAAAATTTGAGTCCTGCCACAAAAGCAAAAACCAGCCAATAGAGGCTGGTTTCAATAGAATTCGTTCTATAACTATTTTTTAGCTGGAGCAGCTTTTATTACAACTCGAGGAGCAACTTTTTTCGTTGCAATGCTGGGTGCAGCCTTTTTTATAGTATTGGGTGCAGCTTTCTTTTTTGCAGGTACGGTCGCTTTCTTTGCTTTATTCTTTTTAGCATTTCCTTTCAGTAATACCTTGCTGGCTTTTTTTATGCGGTTAGTGAATTTTTTCTCACCCCATACTTCTTTGAAGCTTTCCAGAGCCGTCTCCAGCTTGTGTGTTATTTGCTGCATCAGCAGCTGTTTATCTGCTTTTGGTGCAGCCTTAGGTGCCGCTTTTTTAGCAATTGTTGCCATATTATACTTGTTTTAAGTAGTGTGTTTAAATACGTTAGTTAACGCAAAAGTAACACTAACTTAATGTTGGCAATATTAATTTTTACTTTTCTGTGAAAACTTAACATTGAGTATTGTAGTAGCTGGCAAAAGAGTGGTAACTGTTTGCTGTATCCCCATTATTAATTTAGTATTAATTATTCCTAATCGGCTAAGTATTGCGTATCCCTAAGCCTACATTTGCCCAAACAGCAATAGATGCTTTTAGAGCGAATATTTTTCACTGGAAATCAAAAGTTTTTTGTCATTTTTGGTGATCTGGCACTACAAATCAGAAAAATGAGTAGCCTGCTGTATACCAGCACTGTAGACGGCGACAGCCATATTTGGCTGCATCTGAAGGAAATGGCAGAGCTGGAACAATTGACGTCTAAACATGTAAGGCTATTGTACGAAGAGCTGGGGCGCAACCTTATCACTCCGTTTGACAGAGAAGACATTCATTTTCTGACAACAGACATTCACAACATTGCCCGCAATGTGCTGCATATTACCAAACACATCAAAAACTATCAGATAGAATGTAACGACGGGGTAACAGGTCATATAGCCAGGCAATATGACGAAGCAATAAGAATGCTGGCGCAGATTATCAATAAACTGAATGATGTAAAAGGGCTTGTAAAGCTTGCAGCCATTTGCACCAACATACGCAGGATATTGTCTGACTGTGATTCACTGCTCGACCATAAGATAGAAATATTGCTAAAAGAAGAGACAAACGAGCTGCAGTTGATAAAGATGATGGAGCACTACGAATCGCTGCACAAGCTGCTTGAAAAAATTGGTGACACCACAAATGTGTGCGACTCTATTATTATCAAGTATTCTTAGTTGGCTACATTATTGTGCTGATAATAATACGGCTGGAAGAAGAGTTTTGATCGGAAACCGAAAGTGAAGTTATGACATTGCCTATTTAGTCATAATTTTGATAAACAATGACTGAAATCATAAAACTTACCCAATACTCGCGTGGCGCAGGTTGCGGCTGCAAAATAGCACCTGCTATTTTGCACGAGATAATAAAAACAGATAGAGCTGAAATGCATGCAAGCAATCTGCTGGTAGGCAATGGTACTAATGACGATGCTGCTGCCTACGACATGGGAAACGGAAAAGCACTTATAGCAACCACCGATTTCTTCATGCCCATAGTTGATGATGCATACGACTTTGGGCGCATAGCTGCTGCCAATGCCATTAGCGATGTATACGCCATGGGCGGCACTCCGGTTATGGCGTTAGCTATACTTGGCTGGCCGGTAGATATACTACCGGTAGCACTGGCCAGGCAGGTGCTAGAGGGTGCACGGGCTATATGCGCAGCAGCGGGCATACCCCTTGCAGGTGGGCATAGCATAGATACATCAGAGCCTGTATTCGGGCTGACTGTAAATGGTTTTTGCGATACTGCCTCTATCAAAAAAAACAATACTGCCAAAGAAGGCGACCTTCTGTTTGTTACCAAACCATTGGGCACCGGCATACTGGCTACCGCCCTCAAAAGAGGAGTAATAAAAGAAGAGCACAAAACATTGCTCACGCAGCAGCTTGTAACACTAAATTCCATAGGAGCATTGCTCGGTAGTATGCCAGGCATTACTGCCATGACAGATATAACTGGTTTTGGATTGGCAGGCCACCTGATAGAAATGGCTGAAGGCAGCGGTCTGTCAGCAGAGCTATACTACTCCCGTATACCGGTGATGGATGGCGTAAAGGAATACTTGCAACAACGAATAGTACCTGATGCCACCTACCGCAACTGGAATGGCTATAACAGCAAAATCGCTTTCGATAATGGTGTGGACATCATGGAAGCATTCAGCCTGCTGCCAGACCCTCAAACCAATGGTGGGCTACTGATAGCGGTAAGTGAGCAGGAGCTGACAGCAGTAACAAGTCTGCTTTCAGCACATGGGTTGGAACTCTTCACTACACCTATTGGGGTAATGAAAAGTAAACAGGATAAAGTAATTGTGGTAAAGCAATAATCGGCAATCTGTTGCGTCACTTTCAAGAATTTTGTATCTTTATTATGCAAATCTCTATCCTGTCTCAAATAAATGCAATGACCAATTATAGTGCAAAAGCCCTACTGCTCACTGCCTTAATTCTGTTTACAGATATCAATGCGTCGTTAGCACAAAACAATGACAGTGAACCCATGGGGCGGGCCTTTAATGCCGGTATGGGGCCTGGGTATTTTGGAGGATTGCAGCTTCCAGCCCCTTACACTACCATCAACTATGAGTATGAAGTTGCGGGATATACAACTATTGCACCGTTTCTGGGGTTTGCATCCTATCGCAGTGCACCTCAGGTCCTTGGCGGCAAAAACTATTACTACCGTGCCACAATACTACCTGTAGGTATCAAGGCTACCTATTATCTGGATAAACTCCTGCATATTCCCTGCCGCTGGGATGTATATGTGGCTGGCAGTGCCGGCTATGCTTTTACCACCAAAGAATGGGATTATGGCTATCCCGGCACCGACGATGCTGTGCCCGGTATCACACCCCATTTCCTGCTGCTGCATTTGGGTGCAGAGTATCATGTAAGCAAGAGAACCGGGTTATTTGCCGACGTATCTACCGGGGTTGCCACCTTCGGCTTTGCCATACATGGGTACAACTGATGTTGAAACTAGCATCATTCAAATATTAAGGACAACGGAAAGAAATTATACTATTCAGCTGGGGTATCCGCATGCTTTTTTCGTTTCTTGGGATAGTCGAAAATGGCACAAGTTATAAGCGGTACAAAAAATACACTGATAGTAATAGCAGAGGTTATCCAATCCGCCTCGTGGCTTTCCAGCACTTTTGTGAATATGGCTTCGGGATAAAAGTGCTCAGCAAGCGATAACGTAAGTTTAAGTCCAAGCATGGCAATAACTATGTAGGCACAACCTTCGAGAAATGGAAAATGCTCCAGTAGTTTCACAAAGCCTTGCGCCACAAACCGCATAGCCAAGATACCAATAAATACACCGGTCATTATAATGATAATGTTATTGGAGAAAGCCACTGCAGCAAATACATTGTCCATAGAGAATGCAAGGTCCATAATCTCTACTGCAAATACTGTAGCCCAGAATTTGCCTAAACGGCCCACTGTGGCCATGTAGAACTTACTGCCTTCTTTTTTTATCTCCTTGGTTTCTTCTTTTTTATTGCCATGGTGCATCCACCAGTCTATAGCAAGATAAAGCAGATATATACCACCCACTCCTTTTAGCCACCATATTTTAACCAGAAACGATGCCAGCAACAAACATACCCCCCTGAAAAAATATGCTCCGAAAATACCATACTTCAGCGCTTTCTTCCTTTCTTCCTTAGGCAGCCCCATCACCATTGTAGCCAGTACAGCTGCATTGTCCACAGACAGCAGGCTTTCTATAAGCACCAGATTACCTATAATGAGTAAAGAAGCGGTTGGGTTATTGAGTATTTCCTGTAGCAGCTCGTTCATTCCTATTCTTACTGTTATATGAGATGCCCTTAAAGGCAAAGGTGCAAATGTAACCATTGTATATTCAAAAATCTGAGGACAACCTGAATTTGTGAAAATCAGTATACATTCGGGTATTCAAAACAAAAAATGATCTGTTTCCCTCCTTTCGAGCATTACTATTAGTTTTGCAATACTGATGAAGAAATTTGAACAATTGCGGATTGTATTTTTCGGCACACCCGACTTTGCTGTTGCGTCGCTAAAAGCACTAAAAGACGCCGGTGCCCGGATAGTGGCTGTAGTAACAGCTCCTGATAAGCCAGCAGGGCGTGGCCGTCAGTTGCACGAGTCGGCAGTGAAGCAATATGCTGTTGCAGCAGGCTTGCCTGTGTTGCAACCCGAAAAAATGAAGTCACCGGCTTTTCTTGAAGAGCTGAAATCGCTTGCTGCCGACCTGCAGGTTGTTGTAGCATTTCGTATGATGCCTGAAGTAGTATGGAATATGCCCCCAATGGGAACAATAAATGTACATGGCTCACTACTGCCGCAATACCGAGGTGCAGCACCTATAAACAGAGCCATAATGAATGGTGAAACCGTAAGCGGCGTTACCACCTTTAGCCTCAAGCACGAGATTGACACCGGAGATATATTGCTGCAACAGCAGGTGCCAATATTGCCAGAGGATAATGCCGGAACCATGCACGACAAGTTAATGACTGCCGGGGCAGAACTGCTGCTAACTACCGTAAAGGGTCTTGCCGAAGGTACGCTACAAGAGATTCCGCAGGCAAATGTAGCCGACGGCAACCTGAAACATGCACCAAAAATATTTAAGGAGGACACAATAATCCATTGGGATAGAACTGCAAGAGAAATACATAATCAGGTAAGGGGTCTATCGCCCCACCCTGCTGCATGTACTATGCTTGGCGACAAGAGTATTAAAATATACGAAGCCGAGTACACAGAAGAAAATAATACTACTAACCCTGGCAGCCACAACACAGACCACGCAACCTATTTGCGTTTTGCAACTACCGACGGATGGCTCTATGTAAAAGAACTACAACAGGAGGGCAAAAAGCGGATGGGTATTGTCGAATTTCTTAGAGGATTTCGCGGATAGTAGCCTATTTAATATATCACCTTAAACACTTACATTTGCTTTATGAAAATAAATATAAAACTATTTATCGGTATTCTCGCTATTGGCTTATTAGGAATTGCAGCATGTAAAAAGAAAAAAGACGAATCGCCAAAAGCAAAACTATCGGGTAAATGGAAGTTGACGCAACTAGGCAATGATGCCAACAACAACAGTGTAATGGAGGCTAACGAAGTAGAAACTTTGCCAGATACATTTGTGGTATATATGACCTTCAATGGTGATGGCAATGGCAGCATGTCAACCGATTTGTTTGGATCTACATTGTCTACAGGCTTTACCTGGACACTTATCAACAATGATGCAGATATTAATGTGAAAGCCGTCCCGAGCAGTAGCAGCTTTTTTTCGCTAACAGAAGGAACTGTACATATTCATACCCTTTCTTTCACAGATCTCGTTACCAGAGATACATCATCTATGTCCGGCACACTTACACATAACTGGAGTGTTTTCAAAAAGCAATAAATTTCTTTATAGACGTTATATTCAGTCGAATAAGCAACATACATATACGTTATTCACAATTTTAAAATATTAAAAAATGAAAAGACTATTATTAATATTAATTGCAGGTGCTATTGCGCTTACATCTATAGGTCAGGAAAGGGGAATGTTCATAAGCGCCAACCCTGAAGGAACTGCCAAAGACTATAAAGATTTGAAAAAAGCAATCCACTCAGAAGTTTACAATAAGAGAACACTACTCAACAAAACAACTGCAACTCCACGATGGTACAGCTATATAGACTATTTCGACACAAGCGAAACGGATGCTGCCAGCAGTATAGCATTTACTATACCTTATTTGTGGAAAGACACTACTGCAATTATGGCTTATTCAGATGGAACTACTACAACATGGGCGCATAACAGGAATGTGTCATTAGGCCTATCTATTGACCCATCTTTTGCCGGATTCAACATATACGATTACTATCCAGGCCAAATGAAGATTACGCCTGCTGATGCATATGTTGTCGACTCGTTGATGTTTTTCGGGGTATATGGCTTTGATACCGCTAATAAGTACGTAGATACAATTAGGGTTACATTTGTATACGGCAATGGCGCCAGCAATGCAGATGTGTATATGGCAAAAACCGGCAATCCTGTGGTGTTATCCCGCTATGGAGTTTCTGCACCAGACTCTATGAAAACACATCGTATGCGCTTTGATACCAACGTTGTGAGAACCAATGGCCCAACAGCTGTTGTAAGAGATATATTACTCGACAACACCGGATCTTCACCCGCGTGGGGCGATACCCTCAGTACTGGTCAGTATTTAGGTCTTGTAGGTTTTCCTGATGTAAATGTACCCGCAGGAAATATGATAGGTGCCACCATTACATTCCTAAGCGGTGACACATCCTTTTCGGCACACGATACAGCATTTGGTTCAACAATCGGTTACCGGTCCAATTTGTTCAGACCTTATGTTGGATACAAAGGAACAACTGCATTGGCTCAATTTGCAACGTATGACTCTACTAACAGAAATAGTGGCATGTTCAAAACATTACCGGACACAGCAAACAGATGGGGCGGTCAATACATACCATTGTGGTTTTGGTCTGGGAGCGGCGGCGGCGCAAGCGGCTTTCAATATCCTTACATTGATTTCCATATAAAATGCTCTGCTTGTGCTGTTACTCTTCCAATTTCCGTAAAAGATGTACACAATGACATTACTGCAAATGTATATCCAAATCCTGCTGATGCTACATTTACTATTCCTTTCACATTGTCCGGCAATGGCAATGTCACCTTGTCAGTCAGCAATATTATTGGTCAGGAGGTAGCCACTCAAAAGATGTTTAATGTGAAAGAAGGGCAGGCCCTATTCAACACATCTGAATTACCTTCAGGCGTTTACATATATACCATTTCAGCAAATGGCCATCGAAAGTCAGGAAAAGTAACGGTAGCACATTAGTAACTATTATTCTTTATTTTTGAGATGGGGATGGTTTTCTATGAAAACCATCCCCATCTCAATTGAAGATTAGATGTAAACACAAAATAAGAAGGAGATTAGCGTTTAGATAATTGTTTCGCTAATCCCGGCAAAAATGTTCTGAAGTTTATAAATGAAAACAGAAACACCAATAGTATTTACATAAATTCGTAAGAATTAATATTTTGATTCGCTATTAATAAAAAAACAAAGAACAATTGTTAAGTTTGTTATCCCCTATTACCACTAATCAAACATAACTATAATAAAATGAAGAGCAATTACGTCCGTTATATTTTATCTGCAGCGATTTTTTTGTTTACAATACCTGCATTTGCACAAAAAAAGGCTTTATCTTATACTGACTCTTTGGCAATGATCTTACCTAAAGCAAAGGAGGATACTAACAAAGCTAACATACTATTCAATCTTTCCACAGCATACTTTAATGTAAATACGGAAAAAGGAATTAGTTATGGTCAGCAGGGAGTAGAACTAGCCACAAAGCTGGGATGGAAAAGAGGTCTTGTAAAACTGAATAATACATTAGGCAATTTCAGCAGTCTGAAAAGGGAATACATAAAGGCGGTAGAACACTTTATGAAAAGTCTCAAAAATGCAGAAGAAATAAGTGATAAACGCGGACAGGCAATTGCACTCAAAAACATTGGGAATGTATACTCTTATAAAATTAAGGATTATCAGAAAGCAACAGATTATTACCAGAGATGCCTGCGTGTAGCCGAAGAACTGGGTGATACGCGTGAAATGGCAGACATCCTCTCTGAAATGGCAAGCTTGCATCATGTAAAACGCGATTACACAAAAGCATTAGATTTTTATCAGCAGGCAATGGGGAAAGGAGAGTCTGCCGGTGATAAAAGAATAGTAGCAGAAAACCTGCTGAACATTAGTGCGGTTTACTCTAATCAGGCCAACTATGCAAAAGCACTTGAGTTTGCATTACAATCTCAGAAATTTTACGAATCAATCAATGATAAAAAAGGCATAGCCGCAGCCTTACTAAAAGCAGGCTCTGTGTACAACACTCAAAAAGACTACACAAAAGCGCTTGACAACTTTTTGCGTTCATTAAAACTGGCAGAAGAAAGTGGAAAGAAAGCTGTAATAGCGGAGAATGTACAGAATGCAGGTGATGTATATTTCAGTCTGGGCGATCACCCACGTGCACTGCAATTTTTCTTGCGCGCATTGGATATTACGGAAGACCTGGGGGACAAAGAAGCAATGGGAGTGAACCTTGGATTTATAGGTAAGTGTTACCACGCTCTTGCCGAAAATAAGTCGAAAGTACAATTGCCGGATTCACTAACCAGTTTACCTGTTGCCACCAGACTGCAACGTGCACATGTATATCTTGTAAAAGCGATAGACCTCCAAAAAGAAACAGGCGACTTTGGCCAATTGGAAGAGACCTATGAAGTGCTGTCGAAAGTACAGTATATGGAGGGAGACAAAGACGGATCAAAAGAAAGCTATAAGCAACATAATGCCTACCTGGAAAGTATGTATAATCAGGATAAGAGCAATGAAGTAGCACGAAAGGACATGCAATTTGTATTTAACAAAAAGCAGGAAACACTAAAACAGGAAAGTCAGCAGAAAGAAGTAGCGATGCAAAAAGAAATGCAGCTAAACTCTCTGAGATATGAATACGAAAAAAAGCAAGCTGCCGCCACATCGGAAAGAGAGCGGGAACAACTAAGAATGGAAGAAGAGCTAAAACAAAAGCAAATCACCTACGAGTTTGAACAGAAGCAGGCGGGCCTGGAGATGAAAGCGGCTATTGCAAAAGCAGATCTTGAAAAGACAAAAGCACTAAATGCGCTAAAACAGAAAGAAGCCAAAAAAGAACGATTGTTCTACATGGCAGGGTTGATTATGCTCGCATTATTTTCTATAAGCACCTACAATCGTTTCAGGCTATTACGGAAGAACAAAAAGCTGCTGGAGGAAAAAAACAAACAAATAGCAGCTGAAAAAGAAATAGCCGAAAAACTACGTGAGCGTGCTGAGAATTCGGAGAAATTCAAGCAAATGTTTTTGGCAAACATGAGCCATGAGATACGTACACCTATGAATGCAGTTAGTGGCATGACAGCTATATTGCTTGAAAAAACGCCCCGTACCGATCAGATAAATTATCTGCAGGCTATTAGCAAATCATCGGATGTGTTGCTACACATAATCAACGATATTCTAGACCTGTCTAAAATAGAAGCAGGTAAAATGGAGTTGGAGAACATCGATTTTTCATTAGCTGATACAATACAACAAGTGAAGGATACTCTTTCTCATCGTTCTGATGAAAAAGGGATACAATTACTTATTGATATTGACAAAAAAGTAACTGATGTAGTTGTTGGTGACCCTTTCAGATTGAATCAGGTTTTGATAAATCTTGGTGGTAACGCTATAAAATTTACCGAAAGAGGAAGTGTTCAGTTTAAGATAACCCCTGAAAAAACAGAAGGAGATAAAGTATCGGTAAACTTCTCAATTATTGATACAGGCATAGGCATTCCAGCAGATAAAATCAACAACCTATTTGGCGATTTTGCACAGGTAAACAGTTCTGACACCCGCAAATATGGAGGCACAGGTCTTGGACTATCCATCTCTAAACAACTGGTGGAAATGCATGGCGGTAAAATAAAAGTTGAAAGTGTGCTTGGAAGTGGCTCCACTTTTCACTTTACACTCACCTACCCCAAGGGCTCACCTGAAAAGCTGGAACAACGTCTACAACAGGAGAAGAAAGCTGACGGCTCAATACTAAACGGACTAAGAATACTACTGGCTGACGACAATGAGTATAACAGAATAGTAGTGAATGAAACGCTGATGCTGAAGGCGGATGTAAAGATGGACATGGTGATAAACGGCGAGGAAGCAGTAAATGCCGTGAAAAAGAATGTGTATGATGTGGTGCTGATGGACATACAAATGCCGGTGATGAATGGAATAGATGCTACAATTGCAATAAGAACAAAGCTTCCGGAATCGAAAAGAAATGTCCCCATCATTGCCCTTACTGCCAGTACGCTGCGTGAAGATATAGACAAATGTCTGCAGTGCGGTATGAACTCGTATGTGCCTAAACCATTTAAAGCCTGGCAACTAATAAATACTCTTGCCGATGTAACCGGCAGGAAAAAGCAGGGGGCAGTGATACCTGCCAGCACCAAAAAAGAAAACAATAAAGAGCAGGAAAAAGCTGCTACTGTGTTACCGCCACCACCCCCAGCCGAAGAAGGAATGGTAACAGACCCTGGCTACCTGCATACATTTTGTGAAGGTGATGAGAAAAGAATAAAAAAGTATATTGTAATGTACTTGAAAATGGTACCAGCATTTCTGACTAAGCTGAAAGAAGCGCAAGATGCAGGAGACTATAAAGAAATTGCGTTGAGGATTCACGCATTTAAACCAAACTGGCTTATAATGGGCATGAGAGGAACCGGTGAATTGGGAAGCAAAATTGAACATCAATGTGGTGAAAACAATGAAGAAGCGATTGAAAATGTGTCTGTGTTGCTGGCACAGACGGAACAATCTGTAAGAGAGCTGGAAGGCAAAGTATAAAACTATTAATATTAGAAGACTGAATTGGATACTATTTTAGTATTTGAGAATATTTTTTGAATTCATTTCACACTCAATTATTTTTACAAAAAAAACAAATGGCTATACAATTAGGACAACAAGCACCGGACTTTACATTGAGAGATACGGAAAAGAACAAAGTAACACTGGGTGAACATAAAGGCAAAAGTGTTTTGCTCTTATTTTTTCCACTTGCATTCACCAGCACCTGCACAAAGGAGCTTTGTATGACCCGTGACAGTCTGAGTACATACAACAATCTTAACACAACTGTATTTGGGATTTCTGTGGACTCTTTATTCTCCTTAAATAAATACAAAGAAGAGCAGGAACTCAATTTTGTATTGCTTAGTGATTTCAACAAAACTGCGTCAACAGCTTATGGCTGTCTTTACGACCATTTTTTCAATGATATGGATGGCGTGTCTAAGCGCTCCGCTTTTGTTATAGATGCAGCCGGTATTATACAATATGCTGAAGTACTTGAAAATGCAGGAGATATACCAAACTTTGATGCCATTGTAGCATGTCTAAAAAAATGCAACAATTAATATACTTAACATTTATATAATAAAATATCCACAAAATGAAGAAACTATCCCTAATTTTCGCCTGCTTTTTTTTAGCTGGCAATTCTTTTAGTCAACCTGTAGACAATGGCGGAATGGAAACATGGCGAAGTAGTACAGCAATTTGTCTTTCTCCATTTTCAATAACACCTATATCAGCACCAACAGTATGGAGTGGCTCCGATTCTTTGGCACTTGCGCTGGGCCCAACGGTAGTGGGCACCGGAGGTGCAGGCTTCAACCGCCAGCTTTTCAAGGAAACATCTTTTGTCCATTCAGGTACAGCATGTGCCAAGTTGATGACCGCACTGGAAGGCGATCTTGGATACTTTCCTGTTTTCTTGTCGAATGGTGCATTAAGTGTTGATCCTAGTTCGCCGGATCTTGAAGAAGCCTTTACATTCAACGGCGGAATGGCCGTTACCGTGATGCCGACTAATGTTAGTGCCTGGGTTGCTTACTTTCCCGGAAAAGATACAGTTACAGACACTATAGGATTCGACGAAGGTTTACTTACTGTACAGGCTGTTGCTAAGGTAGGTGCGTTGGATTCTATAGTAGGTGCCGGGCTTGTGACTATTTCTCCATCGGATGTTTTCACAGAAGTAACTGCCAACATCGTATATACTACTTCGGACTATCCGGTACATTCATTGAGAATAATATTTGCAAGCAGTGCCGATCTAACTGCAGCACTTGACAGTAGCACACTGTATGTTGATGATGTAAGTATGACAAGTATACCAAATCCGCCGCCAACAAATGTGAGCAGCTATACTAGCGACGACGCAATAAGAGTATATCCGAATCCGGCAAAAAGTCTGTTCAATGTATCAGGAACAAACATATACGGATTCCATTGCACTTTGCTCTCAGTAACGGGCCAGGTGGTGAGCAACACTTTATTGACAGGTACGGACAAAATTGATGTATCTTCTTTGGCTACAGGCAATTACCTGTATACAATTACTGACAAAAATGGGTATACTGTAAAACAGGGAAACATCATATTGAATTAAAATATTATTCTAACATTATATTCTAAAAGCACCCACATACAATAATATGTGGGTGTTTTTTCAGGATTAATATTAATTTTGCGACCTGATATGCTTAACGGTAAAAAAATAGTGATTGTATTGCCAGCGTACAACGCTGCGCTGACTCTTGAACGTACCTATAAAGAAATTCCATTCGATATAGTGGATGATGTGGTACTTGTAGATGACAACAGTCGGGATGATACTGTAGGTGAAGGTAGGCGGCTGGGGATAAACCATATAATTAAACATGAGGTAAACAAAGGTTATGGTGGCAACCAAAAAAGCTGCTACCGTAAAGCACTGGAATTGGGAGCAGATATTATAATAATGCTACACCCTGACTATCAGTACACCCCAAAACTGATACATGCTATGTCTTCTATAATAGCCATGGATGTTTACCCTACAGTATTGGCATCACGTATACTTGGCAAAGGTGCACTTACGGGAGGTATGCCTATGTATAAGTACATTTTCAATCGCTGCCTTACATTATTTGAGAACATTCTACTGGGTCAGAAACTGAGCGAATACCATACCGGTTACCGTGCGTTCAGTGCTGATGTTATCAGATCTATCAATTTCACACACAATAGCGATGATTTTGTGTTTGATAATGAGATGATATCGCAGATATTCATGAACGGTTTTGAAATTGCTGAAGTAACCTGTCCTACCAAGTATTTTCCTGAGGCATCAAGCATCAACTTTTCGAGAAGCATGAAATATGGCAGAGGTGTATTGCGAGTATCACTTACTCACAGATTTCATAAATGGGGTCTTATTAAAAGTAAGTTGTACGAGGCACCTAAACCCTAAAAATACAAATTTAATAAGTACTAATAGTAACCTGATCTGGCACTATCATGCTGGGGCTGAACATTGAATTAGCTTCACGGAGCATTCCTTCGGCATCATTTCGGCTGCGATAGTCGCCTATTTTCACTCTAAAACCGGGTGAAACATATATCAGATATGTACGCACACCGGGGAAACGCCTCATAAATTCTGATTTTACAGCAATCGCTTTATCTCTGCTGGGGCCGTTGTATATCTGCACCCTAAAGCCTTTTCCATTGTAAATCATTTTCACTTCGCGGTGCACCAAACCACTTGCCCCAACTGTGGTGTTATTGATAACAGGCCTGGGAGGCAATTCCACTATTTTAGGCGTGTTTTCGGGCATTGTCAACCTTACGTAACTATGTGTTTTCCTGACCAAAACAGCAAGACGGGCATCACTATGAATTGACACATCTGCCTCATTACTTTCTTGCGCAAAGGCCAGGCCTGTACAAAAAGCAGTCAAAACTGTACCTAGTAAAAAGATAAACTTACTCATCGAACAGACCCAAAAATAAAGCAAAAGATTGATGATTAGGATAAATAGGAAGTAAACAGACTTAGTCGGAAGTGCTGCAAGCGATTTTATTGACATTACTGAGGAACTTATAGTATTTTCGCAATGCTACAATGCCGGGTTATCGCCTCGTGAAGAACGTGGAGGAAAGTCCGGACAGCATAGAGCAGCGCACTACCTAACGGGTAGGTTTCGTTGCGATAACAATCGGAACGAAAACAGAAAGTGCCACAGAAAATTACCGCCCTGACTCTGTCGGGGTAAGGGTGAAAATGTAGTGTAAGAGACTACGGTGCAACCTGGTAACAGATTGCAGGGGTCAACCTTGCGTGCTGAAATGCCAAATAAGCATGCGCCTGAGGATGGCTCGTCCGATGTATGTGGGTTGGCAGCGCGAGGCAGTGTGTGAGCATTGTCCCAGATAAATGATAACCCATTCCGCTATGTGCGGAAGGACAGGATCCGGCTTACAGGCATTGTAGTTTTTTTATTTTTTTGTTGAAAATTGTTGAGTCATATAAACTATAAAACTTTGTGAATATTGGATGTATGATATTTATTTTTCGAGTCAACAATGAATTTATGATTTATTTTTGAGCCACATAACCAAACTGATTTTTAGCCCCTCCGGCCTGCTGGCCGGAACAAAAAAACCACAAAAAAAGTATGAAGAGACTATCACTCATTACGGCATTGCTGCTTACTTCATTTGCATCGCAACTACTTGCGAAAGATGGTTATCACATTGTACTAAAGATGCCCGGTGTAAAGGACTCGATGGTGTTTCTGGCCCATTACTATGGCAAAAACAGACCCACTATTTTCAAAACGGACTCAGCCCGTTTCGATAAAAATGGCACTGCTACGTTTAGCAGTACGAGTTCTGAATTCGTTGGTGGCATTTACATCCTCTATCTTTCAGACCTTCAAACAAACTTTGAGGTATTGCTAACCGGCGGGGATGACATCACCATTATAGCACCAAAAGACGAAATACCTGATGGCATACAATATAAAAACTCACCTGAGAATACTCGTTTCAGTGAGTATGTAAAATACCTTAAAGACTACAGTGGCAATGAGGAAAAACTGAAAAAAGAACTTGAAAAAGCTAAAACATCTGCGGACACGGCGGCCGTGCGTAAAAAAGCAGTTGCAGCATCTAAAGAACTGAATAAGTATCGCAGAGACTATGTGAAGAATTACCCAAACACACTTCTTGCCGCAATCTTTAACGCGATAGAAACACCAACGATACCAGAAGGCGATCACTTTCTGGAAGATGGTAAAACAAAAGACAGCACATTCAATTACAGGTATTATAAATCACATTTCTGGGATGGGTTCAACTTCCGTGATGACCGCCTGATCTATACACCTATTTATGATGCTCGTCTGGAAGAGTATTTCAGCAAGCTGGTGCTACCATGGACCGATAGTGTAGAAAAAGAAGCTGATGTACTGCTTAAAAAATGTAAAGGAACAAAAGACATGTTCCACTACACGCTATGGTGGATAACGCGCTATGTAGAGAACAGCAAAGTAATGGGTATGGATGAAGTGTTTGTATATCTGGTAGAGAACTACTACATGAAAGGAGATGCATTCTGGCTGAAAAGTGATGAGCTTACCAAATACATAGACCGTGCACAAAAAATAGCACCAAACGTACTTGGCAACATGGCGCCGGAAATAAAACTGCCCAATGTAGCCACGCAGAAAATAGAAAGCATGCATGCAGTAAAAGCTAAGTACACACTGGTGCTTTTCTACTCCCCTACCTGTGGACACTGCCAGCACGAGATGCCATCTATTGACTCTCTCTATAAAGAAGTGCTGAAAGCGAAGGGTGTAAAAATATACACTGTAGCAACTGAAGGAGAGCAAAAAGCTATTGCTGACTTCATAAAGAAGTATAACATGGGCGAATGGATAAACACCTGGGACAATGACCACACCAGCGATTATCACAACAAGTTCGACGTGTACAGTACTCCCACTATATACTTGCTTGATGAGAAAAAAATCATCAAGGGTAAAAGGCTGGATCACAATAATATAGCAGGCCTGATAGAAATGGTCGAAAAGAAAGCTAAAGAAAAGAAAGAGGGTAAATAAATGATTTAATATTTGAACAGCAATTATTCCTTCTTAGGCAATTATAAATGAAAATGCCCCGGTAAAAACCGAGGCATTTTCATTTAGCAAAGAAACTGTCAATTATGAATGGTAAGTATTTGGTTTAGCTTTTTTGATTTTACAATTAGCCCCTCAGCAATACAATCCCTGACAAAGAACCAATCTGCATTAAACGCCTCAGGCGAATTAATGCCTATCTGTTTTGCGATACTGGTTTTTATTGCAAAATTGCCCCAATCAATGTATCGCATTGCCGGCAAAGCATGCAGTATATTTTGATATCCGGAAAGGTGATTGATTGAATCCCAATATATGAAGTCACTACCGCTATGAGCAAGTATGTCCTCAACAGCGTTTGGCAACCA
>JAIOYR010000056.1 GCA_021740995.1 Taibaiella sp. | reverse complement strand
TTTGCATAATGTTGTCAAAGGCCGAGAAGCAGGTATTTATCTCGCCCACCAGTTCCTTCGGCGACAGCTTTTCTGATAGCTGGGTAAAGCCTTTGAAGTCGGTAAAGAGCACTGTTACCTCGTTTATCAGTTTTGCTTCTGCACTGCCTTTGGCTTTCAGTTCTTTTGCTACTTCAGTAGGTAGGATGTTGAGCAGCAACTTTTCCGATTTTGCCCTTTCCTTAGAGATGAAAAATGAAAAGCCCACCAGCAGCATTATTCCTACAATTCCGAGATAAGTATAGCTCTTTTGTTTTTGCAAATTGATAGCCGCAATTTTTTCTTTCTCTACCGTTTTCAGACTGTCCGTAAGGTGCTGCCGGTCATAGTCATTCTTCATGCCCATCTTCAGTATTTGTTCCTTATTTTCTATGGAATAAACGGAGTCCTTAATGGCATGGTAATTATTTGAAGCTGACAATGCCTTTTTATAATCACCGGTCAATGTGTACACCTCTGATAAACGTTCATAACAATTCCATGCTAATGACAGCTCACTGATAGCTAAAGCTATATCGAGCCCTTTTTCGAGATATTTAATAGCCCCGTTAAGCAATGCCGGTTTGCCTAAAGGGATTGATGCAGTAGGTTGATATTTGCCACTGTTTGGCAGCACTGTATTACGGGCAAGATTTGTTCTGCTTAATGTGGATTTTGCGGTAGTATCTATGACAATAGAAAAATATAAACTCCCTATATTGCGAAAGCCCCAAGCCATTACGTTTTTGTTGCCTATTTCTTCAGCAATTTTTATTGATTTTTCGTAGTATGCTACTGCTTCCGTATAATCTTCCTGCTTTTCGTAAACCTTCCCAATGTTAGTATAAATAGTAGGAGCATATTGTTTATAGGAGTGCTCTTCAACTATTTTTAGTGCCTTAAATAAATATTCCAATGATTGTGAATAATTGCCCTGTTGTTGATACATGGATCCAATATTGGCGTAGACGGCAGCTACAGATTGATTGTTCCCAAGTTGTTCATTGAAGGTTATACATTCAGTGTAATACTTCAATGCCATGCTATAGTCTTGCTGATATTGATACACTCCTCCGATATTATTAGCGACACTGGCAGCCAACGACTTTAACCCTTCCTCTTCGGCAATTTTTAGTGCTTTAAATAGATAGCCGAGCGCATTACGATATTCACTTTGATTCATGAATATCATGCCAATATTGCTAAATGCGGATGCAGTACTTTTTTTATCACCTATCGCTTCAGATATTGGCAATTGTTTTTTATAGTATTCTAATGCTTTTGGATAATCTGATTTATAGTAGTAAAAAACGGCCATCGTTCCATTTGCTTTTGCCATTCCCTTTTTCCAGTTCAACCTATATGCCAACTCGATACATTGAAGCGCGTACTTTTTACTTTCATCCGGGTCAGTTTGAATATAACTCCATGATAATTCATCCAGTATATTCACCTTATTAGTGTCCTCCTTTTGGCGAGACAACTCTTTTAGCATGGAGTCAATCAGTGCCTGCCCTTGCAGTTGGGCAGAACAGTGAATGGTAAATAGCGAACAGCTAATAGTTAGTAGTATGATTAGAATTCGTTTCATAATTTATTTTTTTATACCCCAGCTATTCATTATTACCCCACAAAATACATCTTCATCACTCCTTTACCCTTCGCTTCCACCTCACCACGGTACTCACAAGAGAATTTATTTTTCACTAGTTCGTAAGTGGTTTCTGAGATATTTATTTTACCCGCCTCGCAATTTTGCTCCATTCGTGCTGCAGTGTTTACTGTATCACCCCATATGTCGTAGGCAAATTTCTTCACACCCACTATACCTGCTACCACACTGCCGCTGTGTACCCCTACCCGCACTTGGAATGTGCGTTCTGCGCCCATTTTCCCTAGCCTATCCTCCATAAACATCGTTATTTCTTTAGCAGCTTTCACAATGTTCTCTGCATGACGAGGATCTGCCGTGGGTAACCCCGCTACAGCCAAATAAGCATCGCCAATGGTCTTTATTTTCTCAATGTTGTACTTGTCTGTTATTTCATCAAACATTTTGAAGCAGATGTGCAGTTCATCTATCAGTCCCTGTGCATCCATTTGTTCTGCCGCCTGTGTGAAGTTGACGAAGTCGGTGAAGAGGACAGTTACATTATCGTAGTGCTTTGCTGTGGTAGAGCCGGTTGTTTTCAATTCCTTCGCAACCTCACCCGGAAGAATATTCAGCAGCAGTCTCTCCGATTTCTTACGTTCTCTTATAATGAAAACCGAAAAACCTGCCAGTAAGAATATCCCGAGCAAACCACCATAGGTGAATGTACGCTGCTGCCTGTATTTCAGCTCTACTACTTTTTTGGCCTGGGCAGCCTTCAAACTGTCTACATCCATTTTCCGTAACATACCCAACCTCATCATCTCTACCTTCTTATCTTCATCGTAAATCGAGTCCTTTATCGCAACGAATTTTTGGTACGATCTTAATGCACCACTAAAATTGCCTAATAGCGTATCGGCGATATACAGATAAGAATAACAATGCCCCATGTGGTTTACATTTCCGGTTTCCATATCCGTCTGTATAGCTTTTTCAAGGTATTCAACAGCTTTTTGCAACAATTGCTTCCTGCCTTTGGGTATCAGGCCGTCTGCTTCATATGCTGCTGATCGCAACTCCGGCCTCGTATCAGTACCATTGGCTTTCGCTCTCTCAGATGCCAATTCGAGATACGTGTTGCCGATTTCTCCGAAATTGATAGCTTTATAAAGCTTATTGCCGGTTTCTTCATTTATTTTCAGTGCTCTAAAATAATATTGCAGGCCCTCCACGTAATTTTTCTGCTGAACATAGATATTGCCAATATTGTGGGTGGTTGACGCTATACCTTTTTTGTATCCGCTTTTTTCCGAATACTCCAGGCTCCTTAAAAAGTACTTCAACGCACTCTCGTTATCGCCCTGATTTCCATAAACTGCACCGATATTATCGGCTATAGAAGATTGCAAGTCGGCATATCCATACGAATCTGCCATATCCAAAGCTTTAAAATAATTTTCCAACGCCTTTGGAAAATCGTTCTCCCGATAATACAACTCACCAATTGCCATGGTAGTGGTTGTAATTTCATATTTGTCGGCAATTTTTTCGAAAATGGAGAGTGCTTTAAAATAGTACGCAAGAGCATTGGGGTAATCTGACTTCATTGAGTAATTAACGCCTAATACATGATTGCTTTTACCTATTCCACGTACCCAACCCAGTTTGGAACAGAGCGCATATTCATCGCGTGCAAATTTCAGGCCTTCGTCAGCGTTACTGCGTGAATACATTGAAGACACTTCATGCAGCATCTTCGCCTTATTTGTATCTTCTTTTTGCAGCCTCAGTTCCTTCAATAACGAATCTATCCTTGCCTGCCCCTGTAACTTCCCAAATGCGGCTTCACTACCCAATGTAACCAGCAGCAACAATAGCCATATTCTTATACGCATCGTTTTAGTTTTTATTACTCCACATAATACATCTTCATCACTCCCTTTCCCTTCACATCCACTTCGCCCCTGTACTCACAACTGAATTTATCCTTCACCAGCTCATAGGTTGTCTGGCTTATGTTTATCTTCCCCGCTTCACTATTCTGCTCCATGCGTGCGGCAGTGTTCACTGTATCGCCCCAGATATCGTAGGCAAATTTCTTTACGCCTACTATGCCCGCCACCACGCTCCCACTGTGTATCCCTATGCGAATGTTGAAAGTGCGCTCGCTGCCCAGCTTTGCCATGCGGTCTTGCATAAAAGTGTTTATTTCTGTAGCGGCTTTTACTACTTTCGCTGCATGGTTAGGGTCTGATATCGGCAGGCCACATACAGCCAGATAGGCATCGCCTATAGTCTTTATCTTTTCTATTCCATACTTACTGGTTATCTCGTCAAACATCTTGAAACAAGCATGCAGTTCATCTATCAAGCCCTGTGCACTCATATGCTCTCCTGCTTTCGTGAAGTTGACAAAATCCGTGAAAAGTACCGTTACATTGTTGTAATGGCGGGCAGTAGTAGTGCCGTTTACTTTAAGTTCATTGGCTACTTCTTCAGGCAATATATTATACAGCAGCCCGTCCGATTTTGCTTTTTCTATTATTAACTCACCATGCTGTTTCTCAATTTCTTCTTTTTGTGCTACTACTTCCTGCGTGCGCATCGACACTTCTTTTTCCAGTGATTCTTTCTGCTGCTCCAGCAGTTCCTGTTTCTCTTTTTCTTTGGCCAGGTTCTCTTCCGAAAGTGCTTGAATTGACTTCACCTGAGCAACCAGTGTCCGTTGGTTCATGCCATTGCGCCTGCCCAATATAAACACTGCTGCAAGCGGGTAGATATAAACAATAGACGTTGAAAAATATTCTAACAGCATAGGCAGAAAGAGATTGCTGAATCCCTTTCTTACGTCTATTGCCAAAACGATGATAACACCTACTATAAGTAATATAATAATAATAATAGGAATAAAACAGACGACCAGTATTGTTCTTGCCTCCCATCTTTTTTCCCCTATAGCCCTCACCAGATAATACAATACAGACCCCCAAACATAAAGGTATAACACCGTTCTTATACCAATTATTAGCCAGGGTCCTGTACTTCCAAAAAAATTCTGAACACTATAGCGCACAAAAGGCAGAAAGCTGAGCAACATCACAGCCGTTATCACAACCAGTGGTATTTTAGACTTTTCTTTGTTTTTTAAAACTTTGCAAAAGAAAATCGACAGAAACTCAAAACAGAACACACCAAAAAAATAGTCAACATTATACAGTATATCCGTTTGAACATTCTCCCATAATATAGACAGTGCCGCAAACACACAAAACAAAGAGAAATATAAATGCTCTGTCTGCTCTCTTAAAAAGAAAAACAATACCAGAAAAACAATAGCGAATGCCAGATAATAAAACCCCATGCTATAGCCCTGCGATACCTCTGCGTTTTTTTCTTCTATAAGCTCAGCAGCAACGTCTTTATGGTAAAAAGATAGTCTGAGTTTGAATTCATTCGTTTTGTACGGCAGATACGTTACATCCATCCGTTGCATTTCATCCGTGAAAACGAAATCAGTATATTCATCCTGTATAAGTGCACAGGCTTTCCCGTTCTTTTCAAATACACCGGTTGACACCACCGTGCGCCCGTTGAGCACGGCTTTCACAGAGCCCTTTAGTTTATAATTTATGGTTAGAAGCTTGTTCAGCAAAGGTGTGTCTACATAAAAATTTGCACTGAGTCTCACGGCTGTCAGTTCAGTCGATTCAAGCACGGTATCTGGTTGCGCAGATACAAAGGATACTGATTTGCCATCTTTATAGGTAGCCGATATATTCCAGGTAAATTTGGAAAAAACAGTAACCGAAGGCAGTGTATCACCCCTGCTTACCGTACCTATAAAATGTAGTGTATCTGTTTTTGCAGACAATACAGTGCACATCAGTAGTAATGCGCATACACTTATAATAAAATTACAGTAAAGTGGTTTTTTCATCTCAATTAATAAATAATTGGTTGCAATGTAATCATCGCGTTGTAATACGCTACATTTTTGTTACCCTACAAAATACATCTTCATCATCCCCTTTCCCTTCACTTCTAATTCGCCCCTGTACGCACAACTAAATTTATTTTTCACCAGATCGTATGTCGACTGGCTAATGTTTACTTTGCCTGCTTCGCTATTCTGTTCCATTCTGGCAGCAGTGTTCACGGTGTCTCCCCATATATCGTAGGCAAACTTCTTTACCCCCACTATACCGGCTACCACACTGCCGCTGTGTATGCCTATGCGAATAGCAAAAGTATGTACTCCTGTTTTCTTCTTCCGCTCTGTCATAAACGAGGCGATTTCCAGAGCAGCATTTATCACATTTTCTGCATGCTTTTCGTCGGCCATTGGCAAGCCACATGCCGCCATATAAGCATCACCTATTGTTTTTATTTTTTCTAACTTATGTCTTCCTACAATGTTGTCGAAAGCCTCAAAACAAGTATGAAGTTCGGCGACAAGCGATTCGGGTGAAAGTCGCTCGCCGGCCATAGTAAACCCTACAAAGTCCGTCATCAATACCGTTACATTGTCAAACAACTTTGCTTTTACTTTTCCATATGCTTTCAGCTCTTCAGCAACATCTTCAGGCAATATGTTGAGCAAAAGCTTCTCAGATACATGCTTTGCTGCCAGTAGCTCTGTGTTGGCATTTGTAATAGCCACGTTCGCTTTCTTCTGTATACTATTATTTCTCAACACATAAAATGACAACAACAATACTAATCCCAACCCTATCAAACTTCCGTATATCAGTACCCGCTGTTTCTGTATATGTAGTCGCACTTCCACATCTTTCCGCGCCTGTGCCAGACTGTCTGAAACCAACTTCCTGTCAAACTCACCTTGCAGTTCTATTCTGGTCATTTGGCTTGCCTTTTTCAGGCTGAAAACACTGTCCCTCAATACTACATAGTTTTTGTAGGCATCAAGCGCAGCTCCTTTTTTATTCATTAGCTCGTACGTGTTACTTAGTGCATACCACACATTACTCTCTTCATCTACCTGCCCCGATTTTTTGTACAATGAAATAGCTTTTTGCAGGAAGATCACTGCCACAGAGAAATTTTTCTTTTTGCTGTTAATTTTGCCAGATAGCAGGTAGGACCCCGGCAAATACTTATTCTGTTTTTCACCGGAAATACTAAGGGCGTTTTTTGCATATTCCGATGATAGGTTTAATTCCCCGTTTTCGAGATATACATTACCGATTTTATTGAGCAAATCAGATTCGTAATCGTCAGACGCTATTTGTCGGCTTATGTTTAGTGCTGCCTCATACCTCATTATAGCGCCCCTATAATCCTTCTGATACTCAAGACATTTTCCCATTCCCGTTTGCACCCATAAGCTTATCGATTTGTTCTTGATATCACGGTTTAGAAACTCAGACCGCTTATAGTTTTCAAGCGCCTGCTCATATTGAGCCATAGAAACCTCTACATCCGAAAGACTTATTAGCAACCCAATAAGGTTGAGTGTGTCATTTCTGCTAATCGTTTTTTTTTCTATTAACTCGCGATTCTGGATATTATATGCTTTTTCAAAACATTCAGCAGCATTAGGATAGTCCCCTATGTCATTATACACCGTGCCCATATTCCCCAACATTTCTTTGGATTTAGCTGGCAATATTTTCATACTTTCACGATAGTATTCCAACGCCTTCGCATTATCTTGTTTTCGTGCATATACATATGCTATTTCAGACAGCAGATCAGCCTCTTCTTTAGTGTCGCTGTTCTTTCTTGCTTGCGACAATGACCTGAAATACCAATACAGTGCCTTTTCGTAGTTTTCAGTACAATAGCTGTATACATGCCCAAGCCATCTTTGTCCCAACCCTATATTTCTTGTTCTGTTTGCCTTTCGAGCAATTTTTAGATAGTGTTCTAAGTATGTCAAACTCTTTGAGGCATCCGAGCATTCTGTAGTCTTATATAGCCGCTCCAGCACTCCCAGTTTTATGGTATCTGCTAACGGCATTGTCAGCACCGTTTTCAATGAGTCTGCCTCTGACATCTCTTTTCCCAAAACTGTTTTGCCAACAGATATACTGGCTATGATAAAACAAATTGCCATTAAAACCCTACAATTTCTGTTCATACGTTTATCGTATTATAAATACACCTATAGTTTTGCAGATAGAGTGGGTGCTAATCGTTGTTTGGTAAAAGTATTAATAATCTATTTTAATTTTTATCTGGAATTGTATCTTTACAACACTCAAAAAAAACGATAATGAAAAACACCCCTTTATTCTCAGTTTTATTTTTTATTTTATCCTGCTACTCCGGTCATTTATTTGCCGGATCTACAAACGTCAGGTTTGGTGCATATACCGCTGGTCAGGGTTGTTCTGGTACTGGCATTTGCCAGTCAGGCACTACAGGTGCAAATGTAATTTTTGACTATCATGAAGTTACAGACTCTGCAGCAGGGGGGGCTATTGCCACCTTGATAATGACTTTCAACTACGTAGAGGCTAAGCGGTTTGGGTTTATCGGCTCCGCCGAAGGTGGCACTTACAGTTTTAATCAGTCATATACATTCGATCATCCCGGAGATAAAGATAGTGGTGTACCTGCTGATTACACTATTCAGGAAGGTACAAAGGGTACTATGATGCCGGTGGATGCAAAAGGTGTTATGAAAATTGTCTTTACACAATTTAGACCCTACAGCAATTAGGGATAGTCTGATTCTACAGGCAAATCTTCAATAAAAAAGCGTCACTTTTGTACCAGCTGCATCAGTTGCAGTAGCATTTCTGGGCATTGTTGTTACTCAGTTTTGTAGCCACAATTCGCCTGGTTGTCATGCTCTCGCTATATAATGACTTTGTCTGGCTGATACTCTGATATTCGTTCCTCACCCGCATGCCCGTTTTGTTTACCCATTTCCGTAACTTTATTGCCATCAGAAAGCTTCTACCATGCGCCGGATAATAATATACGCTCTCACCGCCAGTGGCCTGGCTGCAATCTTTGCTACCTCCTGCAGAGATAAGAAGCCAACCCCTGCACCTGTGGTTATTGATTACGGACGTTTTCCCGATGCTGTTGGGAAAATAGTAGTGGGCAAATGCGCTACTGCCGGCTGTCACAATGCTGCCAGTTACCAAAACTGTGCCGGGCTGCTGCTTGACTCCTGGGAGCATCTTTTTGAGGGCGGCGGCAGTGGCACATCCGTAGTCCCTTACAGCCCCGACTACAGCCCGTTGCTATACTTTGTCAACACAGACCCTGCACGCGGCACCGTAGCCACACCTACCATGCCATACAATGCCACAGGTGGCACTGCAAATCACCTCTCTGCCGATGAATACACAACACTCAAAAACTGGATAACTAATGGTGCTCCTGACAAAGATGGCAATATAGCCTTCTCTGCCGATCCGGATACCCGACAGAAGTTTTACCTCACCCAGCAGGGGTGCGACCTCGTGGCGGTTATTGATGCCAAGACAAATCTCGTAATGCGCTATATACCCATTGGTATCAATAATACCAGTATCGAAAGCCCCCATTGCCTCCGCATTGCTGCCGATGGCAGGTATGCATATGTGAGCTTTCTTAATGGTACGGCTATACAAAAGATTGACACCCGTACAGATCAGGTTGTAGGCACCGTTCCGCTCGGCCCCGGCTCCTGGAATATACTTTATATAGCCCCGGGCGATACGGCGCTTGCCACCACCGACTGGGTAGGCACCGGCAGGGTGCTGTACGCCAATACCGGCAGCATGACTACTCAGCCCTGGCTTACCGGTAGCGGTGCCGGCTCCTTTGTTTTTCCGCATGGCATAGCCAGCGATGCCAGGTTTGATACCTGCTTCATCACTGCGCAGTATGGCAATGTTATATATCGCTATGCACCGAAAGTGCCACACTACAAGCGCATCAGTATCAATAGCAACCCGCCACTGGCTACCAACAGCAGCGATAATTCATCGCCCAATCCGCACGAAATACTGATGACGCCTGATTATAGCAAGTACTTTCTTACCTGCCAGGGTACAGACGAGGTGCGGGTAATGGATGCGCACAGCAATGCTATCCTTGCAGTTATTCCTGTTGGCAACTTTCCGCAAGAGATTGCTATGTCGCACACTAAGCCGTATGTTTTTGTTACCTGTACCGAGGATGCCGATAACCCGCTCGTGGGGCGCAAAGGTTCTGTGTATGTTATCAACTACAACACTTACGAGATAGTACAGAAAATCTATGGCGACTTTTATCAACCACATGGCATTGCGGTTGATGACCGCAACAGCCGGCTACTCATAGCCAGTACCAATGCAAACCCCGGAGGGCCTGCACCACACCACGCTACTGCATGTGGCGGCAGGGCGGGCTGGTATTCGGTTTACGACCTCAATACTTTACTTCCGCTCAATACACGGCGCTACCAGGTTACAGTTATGCCCTACTCAGCCGATGTACGTTTCAAAACGCCTTAAATCCGTAAATTGCAATCTCTTCTAAACTATTTAATAACATTTTAAAGTTAATACAGAACTCATAAATATTATAATATTTTAATTTATTGTTGTTTGAAACACATTTTTTTTGTAAATTTGCCTCTACATGTTGCTGAATCACAGTTTAAAGGACAGTGCCGTTGTTACTGATTTTTTAGTTTGAAGTAGTGAAATTGATTTTAAAAAAGCTACATCTGGCAAAACTGTTCCGAACAAATAACAATAATATTCAGATCATCTTGTCAACACAAAAATCCTCAAAACCGGTTTCTTCTATGAGAAAAGCAGACATTGTAAGCAACATCGCCAATAACACAGGTATTCCTCAGGTAGACATACTCGTTACGCTTGAGGCATTTTTTAAAGAAGTAAAAACTTCTCTGGAAGAAGGAGAACCTGTATACATTAGGGGCTTCGGCAGCTTTATCTTAAAAAAACGTGCCGCCAAAATCGGCCGGAATATTAAAAAGAATATTGCTGTAGATATACCCGAACATTTTATTCCTGCCTTCAAGCCCGGAAAAGAATTTTCACTATCCATCAAATCCTCTACTCACAAGCTTTCTGAGCACAAGGCTTTAGAAGACTAATAGGGTAGAGCAAACAAGTCTCCTCAGTGCCCTCCATGGCATCTCCCTGCAACAGGTAGGTGGTTTATATGCCCATACACCACCTTTGGTGTCCTTTGTGGCGAAACCGTTTTCTCTTATTTCCAACTTACTCTTTGGGGTGAAAACGCCTCAATGTTTGCAAATCACCCTCGGTTTGTGTTGTTACATCCCTATAATAAATCATAGTACGTTTGCGCTTCCCAATAGCGTAACCACGTTCGTTTTCCGTATCTTTGCCCCCCAAATCTTACTTCCTTGAGGGCTGTACATTATATTACTATTGCGGTAGCTATTCTATTAATCGCCCTTTTATACTGGGGTGGCAATACAATACCCCCCTACGAAAAACCGCCCGCAGCTATGCAGCAGCAGGCAGCGGGTGCCGCCATGCCCCCGGCAGTACCGGTAGCCACTTTCGACTCTGTACTTACTGCTTTAAAGCTGAAACTGACACCTAATGTCGCAGACTCAGTTACAGCCATCGAAAAAGAACTTGCAGCTATCTCCGACTCTACCGCCATGATACCGCTTTATACACGGCTTTACAAGGTGTGGGAGCGGCAAAAGCTTTACTCGGCTTACGTCTATTATAGAGCCAAAGTAGCCAAATTGGAAAATTCAGAAAAAAACCTCACCTTTGCAGCCCAATTATTTTTGGAGCTCATGGAACACGAGCACGATCGTTCCATGCAGATGTGGGAGGCAGCCGAAGCGATAACTTGTCTGGAGCAAGTGCTTAAACTGAATGAAAAAAACGAGGAAGCAAAACTGGCAATGGCTTCAGCTTACATTCAGGGTACCGCAGAACCAATGAAGGGCGTACAAATGGCTTTGGCAATTGCACGAGATAAACCAGACAATATTCCTGTCAACATGTTGTTGGGAAGAATGTCAATACAATCGGGACAGTTTGAAAAGGCAATAAAGCGTTTTGAAACCATACTGAAACAAGAGCCGGCTCACAAGGAAGCTTTATACTTTCTGGCGCAGGCTTACGAAGGAACAGGAAATAAAACAAAGGCGATAGAGCTGCTGGAAAAATGCAAACAGGTTGTAAATAACCCCGAATTCAGCAGAGATATTGACCAATACATAAATTCATTAAAGTAACATTTTAAAAACTCATATTATGCCTTGTGGTAAGAAGAGGAAAAGACATAAAATAGCCACTCACAAACGCAAAAAGCGTCTGAGAAAGAACCGTCATAAGAAGAACAAGTAGGCTATTATTCCCACTGCTTCCTTACAAACGCTGCCTTTTATTTCTTGCTCATCGTCAGCCATGCACTATGCATGGCTGACTGATGCGCAGATGTATATTACAGCCCAAAGGCCTCGCTGATATTTTGGGGGCGATTGCAGCTGAAGCTGATTTTGACATGGAACGCTGATAATCTGATGTTCGCTGTATAACACAGTATTTTTTTCAACTGTCTTAGCATATATAAAGACATGTTTTTTCAAGAATGAAGTACTGCCACTTGTGGCAGTAGATCAATGTGTTTTTTGAAGCGAACAATGAATAAATACTCAATGCAGTTGATCTTATTTTGTTTCCGTTCCTGCTATACCAATGAACAAAGAACTTATAATTAATGTATCCGGCGAAGGTGTAGAAATAGCGCTGCTCGAAGATAAAAAGCTGGTAGAACTACATTATGAGCGCGGACAAGGTCAGTTTGCTGTAGGCGACATCTACCTCGGCAGAATCAAAAAACTCATGCCCGGGCTCAACGCCGTTTTTGTAGATGTTGGTTACGAAAAAGATGCATTCCTACATTACACCGACCTCAGTCCCTACTTACGATCCCTTATCAAATTCTCCAAACTAAGCGTAGAAGGTAGTACTACCTGGGGCGACGATTTCGGCAGGTTCAAGAATGAGCCTGAAATAATGAAGTCAGGAAAAATCACAGAAGTTTTTAACGGCAAACCCGAAATTCTGGTACAGGTTCTCAAAGAACCTATCTCGTCAAAAGGTCCCCGCCTTAGTTGCGAAATTTCGCTGCCGGGCCGTTTCGTGGTGGTCACTCCGTTCAACGATGTGGTTGCTATATCCCGCAAAATCCACTCTTCCGAAGAGCGTAAAAGACTGCAGCGCATAGTAGAAAGCATAAAACCAAAGAACTTTGGTGTTATAGTGCGTACTGCTGCTGAAGGTAAAAACACCGCAGAGCTGCACAATGACATACTGGAACTGGAAAAAATGTGGAAAGGTATGCAGCGTAACCTCAAAGGAGCCAAGGCTCCCCAAATGGTAATGAGCGAGCAGGATAAAACCACATCCATTCTCCGCGATTTGCTCAATGATAGCTTTCAGCGGGTAGTAGTGAACGATAAAGCATTGGTAGCCGTTGCCAAAGAGTACATTTCAAAAGTATCTCCCGGACAAGAAGATATCGTAAGCCTGCATAGCAACAGTCAGTCTGTTTTCGAAACATTCGGCGTAGCCAAGCAGGTGAAAGCTGCCTTTGGCAAAACCGTTAACCTCAATAGCGGGGCCTATCTGATTATAGAGCACACCGAGGCACTGCATGTTATAGATGTAAACAGCGGCACCCGCAGCCCCGAGCAAGGACAGGAAGCAAACGCGCTTGCTACCAACCTCGAAGCAGCACAGGAAATAGTGCGCCAGATGCGCCTCAGAGACCTGGGTGGTATCATCATCATTGACTTCATAGACATGAAGCTGGCAGAAAATCGCAAGCAGCTATACGAAGATGTAGAAACATTGATGACCAACGACCGTGCCCGTCATACTGTATTGCCTATATCTAAGTTTGGGCTTATGCAGATTACCCGCCAGCGCCTCCGCCCCGAGATCAATATCTCTACAGCCGAGAATTGCCCCACCTGCAAGGGTACCGGCAAAATAGGCCCATCCATTTTGCTGGCAGACGATATAGAAAAAGATCTGAAGTATGTGGTTAGTCAGGGTATACGCAAACTAAAACTCCATGTACACCCTATTCTCGAAGCATACCTTACAAAGGGCACGATCTTCAAACCTTCAATAGCAAAAAAGTGGGCTAAAGAGCACCAGATAAAAATAAAGGTATCGGGTGATAATGAATCACCTCTTACTGAGTACAATTTTTATGATGCCCAGACGGATGATCTGATAAAGCTTTAGTATACTTTATTTTAATCATCTTCACTTTATCAGGAAAAAATGTAAACTTATCAGACAATAGTGTAAAAAAAGCGAACCAAAAAGTTAAAGGTGCAATTAAATGGTTTGATCTGTGGTTTTTACGTATTTATGCTATACATTTGCACCATAAATTATTCACTTAAAAAAATCAGTTATGAAACAAATTAAACAAATCGCATTCAGTGCACTTTTGACAATCAGCGCATTCGGCGCAGTAGTTTACACATCATGTAACAAAGACGAGTGTAAAGATGTAGTATGCCAGAACGGTGGCACATGTAGCGAAGGCAAATGTACTTGCCCAACTGGCTATGAAGGTACAAATTGCGAAACAAAATCACGCGACAAATTTATCGGTACTTACGCTGGCTCTGAAATATGCACAGTAGGAACTGACAACTATACAATGACTATCGCTACTAACTCTGATGCTCTGAAACTGACTATGACTAACCTGTATAACGAAAGCTATACTGCAACATGTAACATGACTGCTACTGATGCTTTCTCTTTCAGCGGTTCATCTGGTGCAGTTACTTTCAGCGGTACTGGTAAACTGGTTTCTAACACATTGACTGTTACTTATACAATCACAAACGCTGCTACAACTAACTCATGTACATTCACTGGTAACAAATAATCTACCGGTTCATTACATAAGAGCTGTTTTAGCACTTATATATTTTCGTAAAAGGCCCTGTAACGGTTAGTTACAGGGCCTTTTCATTTCGGCAGACTCCTAACCCTTTCACTTAAATACTTCATATTTCTCTCAGGTTATCACATATTATTATCTCATTCCGACTTTCCGTTAGTTCAGTATTCTGAGAGCGAGTATATCCGTATTAAATGAAATGATCGCATGCATGTTTTTGTTTGCTTTGAAAAAAGGGCAATACTTTTTTTCATGCCACAGTAATAAAAAGGCGCATCAAAAAAAATGGAGAATTCAGCACAATGCTGAATTCTCCATTTTTGTAAAAACTATATTAATAGATTACTTACCCATTTTTGGTTTGCCGCTACCTGTAGTAGTGCTACCACCTGGCTGAGCTGCATCTGTAGGTGCATTCATTTTTGGTTTCCCCTGACCAGTTGTTGGTGGAGGTGGTGGTGGCGGAGGAGGAGGTGGTGGTGCTGGTTCTGCTTTTGGAGTTTTAGTCTTTTTGCCACCAGATTTTTTAGCGGCTTCAGCAGCAGCGGCTTCAGCAGCAGCTTTCTCAGCTTCCATAGCCTTCAGAGTAGAGTCATTTACGCGTGCCATTTCGGCTTCGCGCTCAGCTACCTGTGCATTCACAGCAGAGTCTATCTGAGCCTGCGTCTGTCCTGCATCTTCTGTTTTATTTTCTCCGCCGCAAGATGCAAGTATGATAGCTGCACCTGCCAAAAGAAGGATTTGTTTTTTCATTTTGGTTTTATTTTTTTGTTTGGGGCAAAATTATCACTAATATTCAAGAACTAAAAATGGAATATCATAATTTTTTGCGTAATATTCGATATGATTACAAAAAAGCAACAAAATAGTTAGCTAAACCATTGTTACTTATATCACCATTTCTCCCGATTGCATTTTTTCGGCGTTCTCGGCAAACTGTAGCGCCTCTACCATATCCTGTATATCCCCGTTCATAAAGTTGTCCAGGTTATATATCGTCATATTGATGCGATGGTCGGTTACACGTCCCTGCGGATAGTTGTAGGTTCGTATTTTAGCCGATCTGTCGCCAGTGCTCACCAGACTCTTACGGGTGCGGGCTATTTCATCTTCCTGCTTGCGCACCTGCTCTTCATACAGGCGGCTACGCATCATATTCATCGCCTTTTCGCGGTTGCCCAGCTGCGAGCGTTCTGTCTGGCACATCACCACTGTGCCTGTGGGTACGTGCGTCAGTATAACCTTTGTTTCTACCTTGTCCACATTCTGACCGCCGGCACCACCACTACGGGCGGTTTCCATTTTCACATCACTATCTTTCAGCTCAAAATCTACCTCTTCAGCCTCAGGCATTACTGCCACCGTAGCTGCCGATGTGTGTACCCGTCCGCTGGCCTCTGTGGCCGGCACGCGCTGCACCCTGTGTACACCACTCTCAAACTTCATGATACCGTACACATCCTCTCCGGTCACCTCCAGATGCACTTCTTTGTAGCCACCTACTGTTCCTTCTGTTTCAGATAGTATGGCTACCTTCCACCCTCTGCGCTCGCAGTAGCGTATATACATACGCAGCAGGTCGCCGGCAAAAATGCTGGCCTCATCGCCACCGGTACCGGCACGAATCTCCAGAATGGCATTCTTTTCATCCTGCGGGTCTTTGGGTATCAGCAGCTTGCGTATTTCTTCTTCCAGTTCCGTCTTTTGGGTTTCCAGTTTTTCCAGGTCTTCTTTAGCCATAGCCCGCAACTCATCATCACTTTCTGTTTCCAGCACTTCCCGCGCAAAGTCCAGACTGTCTATACAGGTTCTGTAGGTCTTGTATACCAATACTATTTTTTCCAGCTTGCGATATTCCTTGCTGACCTGCGAAAAACGGCTGTTGTCACTCACAATCTCAGGATTGGTAAGTGCTATGCCCAGGTCCTCGAACCGTGCTTTTATCGCTTCCAGTTTTTCTATTATACTACTCATTATTACAGTTGGATGGATATATGTCTGTTAAAAAACAATCCGTTCCTGATTTTTTGTGCGCAAAGGTACGAATAAGTAAGATGTTAAATATCGATACCCATAGTTATGTTGACCAATAGTTTATATCCCCATCACCACCACCATCTCTGCAGGCACCCACTGCACAGTGTGTTTTGTACTGTAATCGTCGAATGATATTAAATACCTGAGCTCGCGCACACGGTAGCTATCTGTGCGGCGCTGGGTGGTGGCAGCGGTGCGGGTCAGGCTGCCATATTCTTCTGCTTCAGGGCTCCAGCCATGCAGGGCTTTGTGTAGCTCCCATTCTATATCGTAATAGCTGATGGCGGTATTCCGGTAGTCATCGGGTGTGTCTTGCGCTGTAGGGCTGTGTGGCGCAAATCCCAGCTTTAGCACTACCGTGCATTTAGCGGTTTGTACGTTCTCACTCAGATTGCTGAACGAGCAATCCTCGAAGTCTATAAGCACACACGGCCACGATACGGGTGGGCGGCTTTTGGCAGATAGCTGACCCAGATCGTGGGCTATATGTTTTATACTTGCTACCCCAGCGGCTATACGCTGTTGTATAGCCAGGAAAAGATTGGCGAAAGGAGAGGTCATTTTGGGTAAAGGGTTATTTGGTTAAAAGGTTAATTGGGTAAATAGTTAAAAGGTTAAATTGGTAAAAGGGCAAGTGAGACTTTGATTAAACTGCTTAACTTATTGCCCTTTTAACTCATTGCCCATTTGCCCTTTTTACCAATTAGCTGCCGCCGGGTATACCATAGGTGTCGTGCCAGTAAGCATCCGGTATCGGAATGATGGCAGATATTTCTTTGTCTATAGCTATGCGCTTGTGCAGGTACTCCACATCTTTATCTTTTGAGAATACAAAACAGCCGTCGGCTACCGGATAGCCATAAGAGCGTAGTATATTCAGAAATGCAGGGCTATTGAGCATGGCTGCTGTATAGGCTATATCGGCACGGGTTATCTCAAACTGCTGCTCCTGGTGTATCTTGCTCTGGGCATAACCCGCACTGCGGCTGCTGTTGGTGGTTTCTGTATTGCCCAGCACGGTTACAGATATTTCTTCGTTCAGTGCCTTGATGAAGGATAGCTGCAGCCCACCGTCACTATTCGCCTGTTTGCCGTCCTTTATCTCAAAGTCGGCCTGGCGGGGTATCATCATAGACAGAGAGCTGCCGCTTTCGTCCAGTATTTTGCGCAGCTCCGCTTTTGTCTGCTCGTCATAAGAGTCGTACTTGATTACCCGCACCGGCTGGCCAAAGAGCTCTATATACTGCGCCCAGTCTGCCATGCCGCCCCGCTTATACAAGCAGTAGGGGGCACACTTCAGCAGCAGACCCAGGTCGTGCGGGTTGCCCATTACCCATACGTTTGGCATACTTCCGTAAGATATACCCTCATTGCCCGATTGCTCATAGGCTATTATCCCCGCTTCTGGCTTTATGTGCTTGCGTGGCACCAGATTGAACGCCAGTTCCGGACCCGGGATAAACTCTATACCCGATATGCCCCAAAGCAGTGTTTCTATCACCGTGCGCACAATGTCGCGGAAGGCCAGCGACTGAATAAGCGTATCCATTTCCTTTACCCTTTTTCCGCCAGCTTCAAAGGATATTTCTTTGTTGAGCACTGCATTTGTTTTTTTGGTGATTACGCCGGTCAGGTGGCCATCGAGCAATATATCTTCATACAGGTCGTAGAGCCGTGTGCGATTTGGGAAGTATACCGACTCTGCGCCGCTGAGCGCGCTACGCCAGGTAGCTATATCTTTGCGGTTACGGTCTACTGAGCGAATATTAATTTCATTGATTATGAGTGCATCTTTTGGCAATGTTTTTTTCATGCTATTTATTGTTTGATTTATTGGAAATTTCTTGTAAAAAATAGTACCTTCACATCCGCTACCTGACTCCCTCCATTAACTTCCCCGAAACGAATAAAAAAAGATGAGAAGGATACTTACGGAATATTTTAGCTGGGCTTTTAAGCTTACGGGCGGCAAGCTATTTTCATACATCTCAGGGTTGATACTACTTACATTTGGCAACTTTGTAATAGTAAAGGGACTGGCCGAGTTGCTAAAGGACTGGCTCAGTATAGTGGGGTTAGTACTTATTCTGTTTCGCTTTCCGGTATACTTTGTGACTATTATTTTGTTTTTCGGTCTTGCTTTCTGGCTCACTCCTCCGGTGCAAACAGTAGCCAAGGATGCAAAGAAAAACTCCAGCTACCTTACTGCATTATTATACATAGGGTTTGTGGCCATTCTGTTAGCCTACATGCAGTTTGGTGATACTTTGTTTGTATAATAAGCCGGACTCTCACTACATCAATAAAAATTATTCCTTCTTGGATTGCTGCTCCAGTTGATGGTGTTTCCTTCTGCCGGTGCATCTGATGCCGAGGTGTCGAGGTAAGGCCAGCCCTGGGGTTGTGCCTGTCCGCTCATTATGTTTTTTAGTGTAGCTATGGCATCCTGATAGGCAGTTCTGAATACAGTATAGTCTACCCCGGTATTAGACAGCCGCAGCAGATGCCAACAGGCAAGGTCTTTTACCAGGCTTTTCAGGTGCTCGTCCTGTATGGCAGGTGCATCTATGTCTGTGCCAAACAACTGCACAAGATCATACCTGCTTAGGTACATCTTAGCCTCGCTAATGGCGGCTGTTACAGCCCGCTCAGCAATGGTGTTGTCGTTTCGGGTAATCTCTGCAATCACTTCGGGATACAGATTTGTCTGGAGGTCGGTGGTAGTAATGATAGGCATAGTTTATTGGGGAATTAGTCCCGATAGCTATCGGGATGGGAATTAGGAATTAGGAATTGGGAATTAGGTACCTGCCTCTCGGCAGGCAAGTTGGGAATCAGCTCCAGAGCATGCAAGTTATAGATTACCTTCTGAGGGCAACCTGGAATTTGTCCCGATAGCTATCGGGATGGAATTTTTTTTTGGAATTTAACCTTAGTCGTCTTCGTCTTTTTGTTTTCTTTTGGTGGGTTTTTCTTCTTCTTCCTCTTTTTCTTCTTCCTCTTCTTCTTCTTCACCCTCCTCATCCGTCTTCTTTTTCTTAGGGGCTGCTTTCTTAGGTACTGGTTTCGAGGTAGTTTTTTTCGGCGTCGCTTTTTCGTCCTTTTCTTCTTTTTCTACTTCCAGTGTTTCTCCGGTGGGTTTTATCAGTATTATATTTTTCAGCTTACGGTCATAGGTTAGTTCATATACATTTACAGAGTTGTCGCCGAGGGAGAGTTGTATATAGCCAATCAGAAATTTTTCATCAGCATTTTCGTTGAGCGAGTCTACAACGGCATATATTTTGGCAATGCCTTTTCCCTGATTTCTGAGTTCAGCAATTTTCTTGCGCTGGTCGCTAAACTCCGGCAGGGTAAGTATCTGCCGGCGAAACACATTATTATCTACCCGGTCTTTATTGGCCGACTTTTTTTCGTTTTGTGCCTCTTTCCGTTCTTCATCATCGCGCTGCTGAGCTATAGATGCTGCAGGCACTACCGAGAAAAGCAGGAAGAAAACAGGCAGTATGTATTTCATAGAATCTGATTGAAAAAGGTAAATTGTTGCTCAGGCAAAGGTGACGAAAAAATCACTCTGTATCTACTAAAAATTCTCCCGCCGCTCTTCGCTCTGTTTCCCGCTCTCACCTTTAGTGCCGCTCTCCACACTGTTTCCCGCTCTCACCTTTAGTGCCGCTCTCCACACTGTTTCCCGCACTCATTACCTCCGCACTCATCTTTAGTATCGTTTATTGTTCACCACTCTGCTGCCGGTTTTTATGCCCGATGTGTCTTTGATGTTCATTTTCTCGTTTATCATCCATATTGCGCCTTCTACCGCATCCGGTCCATCGTCGTGGGCCCGGCTGCCGGGCGCAAAGGTGCAAAACTGCTCTGCCAGCCGCTTCATGTGCAGGTTGTGCATTTCTTCCTCATTCAGGTATAGCTGCCCATTGCGGTGCATGGGTTCCAGCAGGCTTTCTATACGCATAAACTTATCCGGCTTTTTGCGGGTATCGCCGCGTATGGGTATGGTTCTGCCCAGCCGCTTGCCGGCATCGCTTACTTCTTTCACCAGTACATCCTGCATAAACACTTCTTCCATGTAGTAGTAGCAGGCGTTGTGGTTGCCCACCATGTTCATTATCTGGTAGTGCCAGTCTATCATCTGTGCAGTAGTGGCCTGATCCAGAAAACACTTGATGATGTGGTACTCTTGTCCCCACTTGCCCACCAGCACGGTGGCTTTGTAGTCTGCGGTAGCTTTGTAAGAAGGGTCGGTGTAGCATACCAGCATAGAATATTCTGATAGTTGCCTTGCGGGCTTGTATGCCATTTCTTTAAACACCGACCCTTCGGTAATAGGATTGTTGAAGTATTCTTTTTGCTGTGCAGCATAGCTCTTTTGTGACAGCACACGGTCTATAGATTTTTCGGTGTTTTTCTCCGGCCAGGTCGACAGGCCGTTTTCATCTCTTATGTTCATCTCGTCCACACTATCGGCAATCTCAGTAGCCCGCTGTATACAGGAGTCGTTGGCTATGCGGTTGCCGCAAAAGATGATAGTAGTGTCCTGCGATACAGAGCGGGTGCCTATGGCAGCCTCTTCTATCCACCGCCATTTGCGGGCTACAATTTCGGGGTTCAGGCAGTCGGCATCCGTGTCCACATCGTCAAAGATGATAATGTCGGGTCGAGCCTCCTCGTTGCGGGTACCTCTGGGGCTTTGCCCTGCACCCACCGCCCTGAAGGAAACTCCACCTATGGTTATGAGCTCAGCCGCATTCCAGGTGTTATCGCCCTGCTGCAGGCCATAGTCCTGTATCATACGTTTATTGTATTCCATATTGGCTTTGTAAGGCATCAGCAGCCTGCTGGCATTGTCCAGGCTATTGCTTACCAGCAGCACGCAGCGCTTGCGCCCACCCTTTGGCTGATCCTCTCCCGATAGTAATTCTGAATCCGGAGAAGGTGGGCCCACCTTGTCTGCCGACAAGGTCAAGTGACCGTTGTCGCTCCCTTCATCCCTCTCATCTTCGCTCTCATCTTTCGCACCCCACACTCCGCTCTCACCTTTGCTCTTCGCTCTCGCACCACCGCTCTCACCTATGTGTCCTACAAGCACCAGATAAAAAACCTCCATCATGGTGCGGGTGCTTTTGGCAAGCTCTCTGCTCCAGATGCGCACCTCGCAATGCTCTGGCCTGCCGAGGATGCGTGCCGTAGATTTTTTTTGAAACTCGGCAGGCGGGGCAAATGCAAATGCCGGGAAGTAATACTTAAACCATTCTTCGGGCTTGGCCTCCAGCGCTGCTATGCGCTTTTTTTGTGCTTCGGCTTCTTCATCTTCGTGTATCAGTGTGGCGGCATGTACCATTCGCACAAATTCCTCCCACCGGGTATATCGTTGTTTTTCAGTCATAATCAGTGTGATAGTTTACTCCCGGGAATCTCTATGCAAGCAAGCAAATGGTGTTGTTGTGCTATACAGAATCAGGAGTGGTTTATTAGGGGTGTATTATTGGGTTGGGTGTTAACTAGTAAGGACGCGGTGTGTGTTAGACCTCTCCCAGCCTCTCCGAAGGAGCTACCGTTTGTACACATCTTTTAGTTTGTCACTTTTTGCCGATTTGCCCCAGCGGGGCTACAGGTTTGTAGCATTAACGGGGGGGGGCAGATTATCATTATTGCCCTGTAGGGGCTACCCATATAGAGTGGGTGGGTAGCCCGCTACGGGGCATATCTGCATATCGTATCCATTTTTCTACAAACCGGTAGCCCCGCTGGGGCAGAACTTATTACCGCTGAATATTTGTGTCCTAACGGTAGCTCCGAAGGAGAGGTTAGGTAGAATGAGCGCAATGCCCTTGTCTATTCAAAAGTCCTTGTGCGCAGCAAGTTCTTTACTTACAATGACCGATGTGATGGTGTGTTGTACGACAACAGGAGGGGAGTTTAATAATCCTTCACCCTCATCACGCAGCTTTTCGCTCCTTGATAAACAGCTCGAAGTGGCGGGTAAAGGTCTGAGCCATAGGAATGCTGCGGCGGTATAGCCAGGTGATAAACAACTCGGCTGTTTCTATAAGCGAGTATATGCTGTTTTCGGTATCCAGATTTTTGATAGCAGCAGTATACTTCAGCAGAAGGTCTACCTCCTTGGGGGTAGCCGTGCCATCTTTCATTTTTGCAGTAAGATCGTCTGTAATAGTATAGAGCAGGTCCAGTTGTGTTTTCTTCGATATGCTGTTCGACTGGCGCACGGTATTCCACTCCCCATCCCGCACCCATTCTCTTACGGTGGCTTCGTCTACCCTTACCTCACGGGCGGTTTCGGGTATGTTGCGGTTGTTCCTGGTATACAGGTCTCTTGCCCATTTCCTGCGTTCGTTGGTGTGTAAATTGTTGTTCATAGCACAAAGGTGATGTGCATTTTCGGCATGGGCAATTTGGGGTTTTATGATAAGCGCATAGCTGTATATGATAGTACGAAAAACGTAGTATCATAAAACTTTTTTCTGTGGATAAGCCCCATCAGTTTATTGCAAATGAGCGCATTATGTATGGCTGGTTCTACGCTATGGCTACCAACGCAAAATCGAAGTCTGGTGTACGTGATTTTGGGGACAGGTTATTGGTGATTGTAATGTGAAATTATTGCGGTATTTTTGAATTATTGCTACTATTTGGACGCTAATCTTTACATCATGTAACCTAAAACTCATGAAGCGGAAACTACTTCTTATTTGTTATTCTATATTCTGTATTGCAACACACAGCTATACACAGATTATGAGTAAAATAGTTGGTTTTTCGCATGCCAAGGGAGACTCTGTAAGAACAAAAAAAGAATACAGAAATACTGTTATGCTATCAATAGCAAATTTTTCAATAGTTGGTATTACTCCATTTGACCGACTTATTTTCACAAGTTACATATCAAATCAAATTGGAGTGAATGTAGAGCACAAGTTAAGCAAAGTCTGTAGAATCTCATTGGGCTATAACGAATGGAACTTACATCCTTTTTTTGAAAAAATCATATATGACCCAGCCCCATATACTTCATTTTTACATTTTAGACAGTACATTAAAGGATCCAGAAATATTGATGATATAGGTGCGCTCCGCCATAGACATGGTTATAAAATGATAGATGCTGCTGCCAATTATAGGTACGATAGGTTTCGCAGACACAAGTTCACAGGTGGCTTAGGTATCTCCTACACATGGGGTACCAGCTACTACCTTACGCATCGTTTTTTTAGTGCTTACGAGAACAATTATGTGGATTATACTCGAAAAGAACGGGAAGGTTATGCGGGCGCAATAATACCTGTGCGCTATGATTTTCTTTTTCTGCGCAACAGGCTTGCTATAGGTGTACAAGGTACTGCACGTAAATACTTCGGATTACAATCGTGGCAAATAGATTATGGCGTTCATCTCTCTGTAAATTTTTAATTTTTATTCTTCACAACAAGAGAAACACCTGTGAGCACTATCTATTAGTGGAGTTGCCCGGCGTTATACACACAGTGAACGCTGTTACACCAGTGGTAGTAATATGGTAAACGACTTGCCCTTATTGATCCAAGTCAAGAAATTAGTATTGCCTAATTTTCTTGATTTGGGTTAAGTAAAAAATAGATAGTTGTACGGACTTTTGCAGCATCATTCCATACAATTATGAAACGGATTTTTTCAATACTACTCGTATTTCTGCTACCACTGATAGCCACTGCACAGCAGCAAACCCAAAGCGTAACCGGCTACATATACGACGAGGCTTCGAAGTCGCCACTGTCGGGCGTGATCGTTACCCTGCTCAATACCACCCCAGCACGGGGCGCTGCTACCGATGCCGATGGACGCTTCAGGATAGATAGTGTGCAGATAGGCAGGCGCTCGTTCAAAATATCTTACCTGTCTTACGAGGACAAAGTAATAAACGATATAGTGGTAACGGCGGGCAAGGAGGTGAGCCTGGATATAGCCTTGCAGGAGGCAGTGCACAACCTGAGCGAGGTAACCATAAGCTACGACCGCAGCAAGGACAAGAACCGCACCATAAACGATATGGCGCTGATAAGCGCACGCTCGTTCAACGTGGATGAAACCAAGCGATATGCTGGTGCGCTGGGCGACCCATCGCGCATGGCGGCCAACTTTGCGGGCATAGTAGCCGGCAACGATAGCCGCAATGATATAGTGGTGCGTGGCAACTCGCCCACCGGTATGCTGTGGCAGATAGAGGGGCTGAATGCACCTAACCCCAACCACTTTGGTACGGTAACAAGTA
>JAIOYR010000055.1 GCA_021740995.1 Taibaiella sp. | reverse complement strand
TTTCCTTTAGTTCTGTTTTTATGTGTTTGATTATGTTTTCGTACCCGCTCAGTACTATTTCCTGAGTACCACCTGTCCCAACTGTAATATTGATTTTCGAAGAGATTGCTATATCTATGGCATCAAAGCCGGCTACCGTAGGTGACTGTGTTGTCTTCTTACCCTCTCCCCGCAGCACATTCATGCCGCAAGATGTAAAGCCCAACAACACTACTGCCATTAGTCCGGCGAGAAGCAAATGTTTCATAAATACAGATTAAAGTGTAAGATAACTTTTGCACCCACAAAATGCAAACAAAAAGGATAAGAAAAGCAAAGGCTATTCACTGTTTTTAGACTTCCACCATATACCACCGACTGTACCAATAATAGCCAATGGCAATAGCGCAAGATATAAGATACCCCTATTCAGCCCCTTGGCACTCTTATCATCAAGCCCCTGTGCTGTTTTGGTACATACCGAACACCCCTGTCCCAGTGCCACCGACGACACAGACATTACCAATACCAATCCCAAAACAATACGTTTCATATACCTAATTTACAGCACTAGAAATAATACACAAAGATAATGAAAAACGGTATCAGGTATGTTGTATTTTCGAAATGGGATGTATGAAATATTGCACATATGTGGTTTGATTATGAATATATTTTCAATCCAAAACCTTAGAAAGAGGATGAAATAAAACCTCTCTGACTTAAACAAAAAACTATAAAACGGATAGCATTGCTGCTTCAATTTAGCTAAAGCCGAACTTATTTTTGATAAAATACGCCTAGCTATAAAACGGAGCTATATAAAGTGCAATTTTGTTAAACATCCCCCGAAATGAGCTATGCCTTGCCAATACCACACTAAAGATTGCATGCCAAAAAATACACTCAAAATTCATAACATCTTCAGTCAAAATTATTTGTATTTTCATAGCCATACAACTCAAATATTTATGGATACACCCGAAATCGATTCATTACTGCCTCCCGAAATGGCAATACAAGCTGAACTGGTTGGTGTGTCAAAAGTTAGCATGCCGTATATAAAAACGTTTACACTTGCTATACTTGCCGGTGCTTTTATTTCGTTTGGTGCCGTATTCGCCACTACCGCTACTGCAGGTTCTCACATGTCCTATGGTGTGACCCGTATGCTGGGAGGGCTCGCTTTCAGCCTTGGTCTGGTATTAGTGGTTGTGGGCGGAGCCGAATTATTTACCGGCAATAACCTGATAATCATGGCTTGGGCCAATAAAAAGGTAACTACTATGCAGGTAGTTAAAAACTGGATAGTTGTATATACTGGTAATTTTATCGGTGCGGCCTCCGTGGTTATAATGATGTTGTTTTCAGGTCAATATTCTTTCAGTGCAGGTACTACCGGCATAAACGCACTGAATATTGCCAGAGCAAAATGTGAACTTGGCTTTATACAGGCAATAGCACTTGGCATTTTGGGCAATATCTTGGTTTGTCTGGCAGTATGGCTCTGCTATAGTGCTAGGTCGGCTACAGTGAAGATATTGTGTATCATCTTCCCTGTGACTGCTTTTGTTGCGGCAGGTTTTGAGCATAGTGTCGCAAACATGTACTTCATACCCATGGGTATCCTGCTGTTGAAATTCGGCAATCCTGAATTTCAGGAAATCTTGAATCAATCAACACAAAACTATGCCTCAATTAACTGGAACAATTTTTTTGTCAATAACCTTCTGCCGGTCACTATAGGCAATCTCGCCGGCGGCGCAGGCTTGGTAGGGCTTGTTTACTGGTTTGTATATCTTAGGAAATCTGACCGGTAAAACCTACACATAATACGGACTAATAAACAAGTAAACCATCACACCCGTTACACTCACATAGAGCCACAACGGCCAGGTATATCTTGCAAGCTTTTTATGATTGGCATACTCGCCGGTAAGCCCTCTATATGCGGTGAAAAGAATAAATGGAAGAATGATAGCCGCAAGTGGAATGTGGGTAAACAGAATGAAGTAATAAATATTGCGAAGCACACCCTCCCCACCATACTTTGTTTCGCCGGCAAACAGATGGTGCGCTATATAGGACACTAAAAATAGCACAGACAATACCATAGCGCCCAGCATTAGTTTTTTGTGCAGTTCGTAGTTCTTACCCTTTACTGCCCACAATGCCAGTATCAGCAATATAGTCACCAGAGAATTGATACCAGCATTGGCCAGTGCAAATACATGCACATCAAATCCCAGATCCACTTCAAGGGTAAAACGGGAAAGGAATACCACCGCTGCAAAAACTATTACAGATACTAAAATTATCAGCAGCCTTGCTTGTTTATCGTTTTTTTTGAGTGTAGGAATTAACATGAGTGTTGATATATAAAGTACCGGAATAGAAGTCAAAAATAGGCATCATGCAAATAGCTACTGTAACGGAATTGTCATTTGAGATTTAAAAAACAGAATCACTTTCGTTTTTTCACCTTTTCCATAGTTAGCAAAACCATATCATCGGCACATCTTTTTATCTCCACTGTATCCAGGCCGTCGTAGTAACCCCTTATTTTTCTTTGGGCATCTATGAGCACCAGTTTTTCGGTATGTATGAAGTCTTCTGCGCCACCATCGCCGGGGCCTACTGCCAGCTTCAGCTCGTTGCGGGCATAGTCGTAGATACTCTGTTTGTCACCGGTCAGAAACCACCAGTGATCGTGATTGGCGCCAAAACGATCTGCATAGGCGCGCAACGCCTGAAAGGTATCGTGAGCAGGATCAACGGATATGGATACAAAGTGCACCGACTTATCTATTCCAAATTCATTCTTGGTATTGCGCCGGAACGCCTTTTGCAACATCCCTATATTACCTGCCAATCTGGGGCATACCGATGGGCAAGCCACGAAGAAAAAATCTACTACCATTATTCTGCTGGCAAGGTCTTTATTGAGCGATACCTGATCGCCCAACTGATTGGTAAGCTGCAGGTCGGCCACTGTGTGGTAAACTGTATCTGTTTCCAGTTTACCATCTTTCATGGTGCTATCTACCCGCTCCACACCATAGTAGTCGGGCAGGTTTATAGAATCTTTTGACAGCATTCTGGCTATCATGTAAAAAGAAAGCGGCAGCAAAAACGCCACCGCTAATCCCATTATGAATGAATTATTTGTTTTTTTACTCATTATTTTGCGTGTGGTGCTGGTGCCGAATTTACTATGTTCTGTCTTGCCGGTGATTCATTATTCATGCGTAGCCAAAAGAAACCATCGGCAAGGAATGCAATAATAAACCAAACAAACAGAAACAATGGAATCAATACGGTCACGATAAATCCTTTAAACTCATCGCCAAGGTGCATGAATATAGCGACTATATACCCTGCCTTAAATATGGTAAGTGCCAGAAAGATAGTATTTCTTATAAATACTGGTATAGAATAGCTGAAGAACATACCTATTACCACCTCTACTATAGTGATGGCAAGTAGTATCCAAAACACCTTCCATATTTTTTTTACCTGGCTTTTGCTTTCGCTCGACTGAATGTCTGAGTGGTGCGCCATTACTCCGGAATATAATTTTGATTGATCTCCTTCGTAAAGATGCTGTATGCTGTCTGTATTATGATGTGCTGACATGTTTTTCTGAATTATGAAGTATGAGTTATGAATGATTTAGTACTGACTAACGACTTTTGACTTAAGATTATAACAAGTAGAAGCAGGTGAATACGAATACCCATACCAGATCCACAAAGTGCCAGTAAAGACCTATTTTTTCAATCATCTCGTAGTGCCCTCTGCGCTCATATACACCATTTACAGTGTTTACAAGTATCAGTATGTTGAAAACAACGCCTGAGGTAACGTGACCACCATGGAAACCGGTAATGGTAAAGAAGTAGTTGAAGAAATTATGCGTACTCTGCATAGCTACCAGTGGCTCTGATTGCAATATTTTACCTGCTGTGTTATGGTTAAAGAAATGCTCAAACTTGCTTACCGGAATAGCAGGGTCGGTGAATGTACCCCAAAGACCACCCAGCTCGCCATGAAGGTGCGTCCATTCCCATGCCTGACAAGCAAGGAAGCAGATACCACCAATAATCGTCCACAGAAGCCAGTAAGCTACTTTCTTTTTATCGCCGTAATGACCAGCATGTACCGCCAATACCATTGTTACAGAGCTCATGATGAGTATGAACGTCATAAGACTCACAAAGAGAAGTGGAAGTGATGTATGTCCCATAAATGGGAATGCTTTAAACACTTCATTAGGGTCTGGCCATACCATGCTGAAGAAGCGGGTAGTACCGTACGAAATGAGGAGTGCGCCAAATGTGAGGGCATCCGATAAAAGGAAGAACCACATCATCATTTTTCCATAACTGACATTGTATGGTGAGCGTCCGCCAATCCATATGTTTTCTTTGGGTGCTGAAGTAACTACTGTTGAATGCGACATAATCTGTTTTAAAAGTTTGTAAGTTGTGATTCGGGTGCGAATTTCGAAACAATTTTATTGATTTGCCAGAAAAAACACAAATAAATATACCCACAATATATCCACAAAGTGCCAGTACGTGGCTGCAATCTCTAAACCTGTTGCGTTGTAAATTTTAACGTTTTTCCTAAATGCGCGGAAAAATACAAATAATAATGCAATAATCCCACCAATTAAGTGCAATAAATGTAAACCTGCTATTACAAAAAGAAATGACTCGCTGGGATTGCCATCTACCCTCACTGTAGAGGACAAAGTCTGGGTCTCGCCGTTCATTCTTATCTGCTGCAACTGATGGTATAGCTGATAAAAACCTGCGTACTGCAAAACTCCAAAAAGCACCCCCAGGATAAGCGTTACGCTGACCAACAATTTAAATCTCGGCATTTGCCTTTCTTTAAATGCCTTTACACTTAGTATCATAGTAACACTACTGATAACTATAGCTATAGTAGAATACCAAAATGTAGCCGGCAAGCTAAAATACCGCCAGTTGCCCTGAGCCTGGCGCACCAGATAACCACTGGTAAGGCCGGCAAAAGCCATAGCCATACTTCCCATTGCTATCCACATCATAAACTTCTGTGGATGTATTTTTTTTCGCTCTCTTGTCAGTTCCATAATTAATTAATATCACTCACACACAAAATCCATAATTCCTAAAAATCATCCTTTATCAATCACTAATGCCAACAGAACAGCCGGCAGATATATGAAAGAGGCAAACATCACCCTACGGGCGGATTTATAGTCGTTCTTCAAATAAAAACCAATAGATGCACCGAAGTACATAAGACCACACGCCACACACACCCACATGCCCACCACACCGGTCATACCCAGCATCTGGGGCACCATAGCCAGCGGTATAAGTACCAGACTGTATAGAATACATTGAATAGCAGTAAACTTTGTTTCCCGCTCACGGGTAGGCAACAACCTGATACCTGCATTGTTATAATCGTCGAAAGCTACCCAGGCTATAGCCCAGAAGTGTGGAAACTGCCAGAAAAATTGTAAGGCAAACAGTACAAAACCACCTGCATCTACACTACCTGTAGCAGCCACCCACCCTATAAGTGGTGGCAATGCGCCCGGTATAGCACCAATAAATACTGCTATAGGATGCACCTTCTTCATAGGTGTGTAGGCAAATGCATAAAGCAGCAATGATAAAAAACTAAGTATGCCTGCCTGCATATTGAAATAAAAACCCAACAACAAAGCACCAATAACACCGGTTAGTATGGCAAATATCCAGGCCTCAGTGTCGCCCATGCGCCCATCGGGCAGCGGACGGTTGCGGGTGCGCTTCATCAGACGGTCGCTGTCGCGTTCCAGTATCTGGTTTATAGTATTGGCACCACCTGTTACCATCATACCACCAGCAAAAAGAGTTATAACACGTTGCCACATCCCGAAGTCGGTCCAGCCAAAAGAGATATTAGGGGCCATCAGATACCCTATAACACTGCTGAACACTACCATGCCGCTGAGGTTGGGTTTCAGCAACTGATTATAGTCTTTCAGCCGCGCCAGCACGGTGATGTTTTCCTTTGCCCCTATTGACTCTTGCTGCAACATGTATCTTCTGTAAGCCGATCAGGAATAATTGAGGTTGCAAAAGTACAATAATTTAGGGTTTTATTAGTGAAAAATGCTAACACCTAATACACAATATACAGATGCAAAATCTTTATGTAAAAATGAAGAATGGCAGTATTAATAAATAATTCAGCACAAAAAAGCCGTTATCACCAGGACTATTGAAAATAGATAGAAAATCATATTTTAATTGCGTCATATTTTATTTAAGTTAGCGCATACTATCTGCAACCAGCATTCTCCACCAGCTCTTTCAGATAAGCAATAGCAGGTTTCATGCGGCTGCCATACCAGCTAAACATCTCACCATCTACCAGCAACACTTTAGCATCAGGCAATAGTTCCTTTATCTCAACAATGTGCTTTTCTTTGAATGGATAGGGCTCAGACGACAGCAATACCAGATCTGCACCGGTTCCTGCCAGTGCTGCAGGGCTTATCTCAGGGTATCGTTTACTTTCCGAGAGCACATTCTGCCAACCGATACGGCTTATTACATCACTTATAAATGTATCTCCGCCGGCTGCCATCCATGGGTTTTTCCAGATGTAATAAGCTACTTTCAGCGGTGCAGCATTGGTACTCAGCGAACCGAATCCATCTTTTATCTCCTCCGCCAGCCCTGTAGCGTCTAGTGTCTTGCCCACCATATCACCTACTTGTCTTATCATTTCCAGCCCCTCATCTACAGTCTTTATATCGCTCACCCATACCGGATAGAGTTTTGCCAACTCCTCTACCTGCTCTCTGGTATTCTCTTCTTTGTTGGCTATTATCAGGTCGGGCCGCAGCGATTTTACAATATCAATATGCACGGTCTTGGTCCCCCCTACCCGTTTTTTGTTTTGGAACCAGTCCTCTGGGTGAACACAAAATTTGGTAATACCCACCACCGTCGCCTCCAGACCCAAATCAAATAGCAATTCCGTTTGGGAAGGCACCAGCGATACTATTCGCTGTGGAGGATATGGGATTGCTACCTCCCTTCCTGTCATATCAGTAAATAGTCTCGTCATTGGGTAAGATATTATACTACAAGTCTCCCTTTGCAGGCCGCATCACTATGGTTTCGGTAACCGCTTGAGGTGATAAACAATAAGTTGCCCACAGCATATTCGCTATGTCGGCAGCCTCCATTATACGTTCCTGAGCCACACCACTACCCTCCCACGATGGCGACCAAGTGGCACCTGGGCAAATGGCAGTAACTTTTATGTTGTGCGGTCTCAGCTCTTCCCGCAAATTATCGGTGAATCCCAACAAGGCATATTTAGATACACTGTACGAACCGCCATTTGGATATGCCTTCAGGCTGGCTACAGAGCACATGTTGAACACATGCCCGCTCCCTTGCTGTATCATTACTGGCAGTATGCTGCGGGAGAGCCTGTAGGCACTATACAGATTGACTCCTATCATTTTCTCAAGCAGGCCTTCGTCTTCATACAATAGCGCACCAGGCTGGAAAGCACCGGCGTTATTTACCAACAGGTCTATCCGTGGAAACTTAGCCAATACTTCATCTGCAAAGGCATTTACACCCTCAGGCAGACTGAGGTCGGCATTGAAGGATACAATCTGTGCAGAGGGGAATTGGAGCCGCCACTCAGCAACAGTCGCCGCCAGTTGTTCTTTACTTCTGGCGCATACTGCAATTGAAAAACCCTGTGAGAGCAACTTATAAGCTATTGCTTTTCCTATTCCCTGCGAGGCACCTGTAATAATGGCAAATGACATAAACAATGTAGGTAAGAGGTAAATAAAGGCGTAAGTTACAAATGAGCAGGTAGATAACCATAAAAATGCCCCACCGGAGCAGGGCATTTTTAGCTATTCATTCTTTTACTTTTATCTTCTTCCTCCCGGCTGGCGGTTTTCATCGCGCTGTGGTGTCATTTGCGGGCGGCTTTCTGTTCTGTCTTGTTGCATCTGCGGACGGCTGGTAGCGCGGCTTTCACTCCTATTGGGCTGTGGTGCAGCTTGTTGTCTGTTTTCCTGACGGTCGGGCTGGCTCATCCTCACCCTGTTGTCAGAGCGCGTGGCAGGTGCTTGCTGCTGTCTGGTATCCTGGCGGTCGGGCTGGCTTTGCTGTGTTCTGCCATCCAGCCTGTTATCATACCTGCTGGGTTGCATGCGGCTATCCTGACGATCGGGTTGTGACTGCTGCGTTCTTGTGTCCTGACGGGTATCGTACCTGTTGGGCTGTGTGCGGCTATCCTGACGATCAGGCTGTGACTGCTGCGTTCTTGTATCCTGACGGGTATCATACCTGTTGGGCTGTGTACGGCTATCCTGACGGTCGGGCTGCGAAGGCTGCGTTCTTACATCCTGACGGGTATCGTACCTGTTGGGCTGAGTGCGGCCATCCTGACGATCGGGCTGGTTTTGCTGTGTACGGCTATCGAAACGGTTTGTGCGATCGTTTCCACCGGGGTTTGTCTGTACATTGTTATCTCTGCCACCTCTGTTGGCAGGCTGTGTGCGCTGCATATCCTGCCTGAAAGCCGGCTGATGATTACTACCCTGTGTAGCCACTGCCTGGCCTCTGCCTATAGAGCGTGGAGCCTGCATCACATTACCGGGACGGGCATCGTTTACAGATGCTCTGTTTACTGATGGGCGATAGATGCTAACACTGTTTCTGCCTATGCTGGGCGCTCCAGGCCTGTTGAGCTGAGATACACTATACACCTGTACAGGCTGGCGGGTTACCTGCTGTATCACCTCGGCACGCGGGCCATAGTTATAGCGAACACGGGTAGTATTATCTACGTAATAGTTATTGATAATAGTAGTCTGCCTGATATAGGTAGTATTGTAAGATGGTCCGCGCCAGTACCTGATACAGTTGGGCTGATACATATACTGAGGGCCCACAAATACCCACCAGTTATCCGGTGCATAATACCCTACTCCCGAGTTTACGCCCGGTCCCAGCGGTGCCCAACCAGCGTTGCCACCACCAAAGCGCCAGCTAACCCATGCCGGCGCCCACTCATAGCCCGGTACCCATATCCATCCGTAATACGGATTGTATGTCCAGCGGCCATAATGGTATACCGCCCAACCCCATGGGTCGTCAGAGACCCATGTATTACCATATTCAGTCATTACCCATTGCCCCCTGCTACCATACGGACGGAAATTGCCATCTTCATTAGGCACCCACACATTACCATATTCCGGGTCATATATCCACTGGCCGTAAGGCGCCAGATTATCGTAAAAGGTCTGGTAAGATACGGTAACATCCTGTGCCTTTGCTGTCTGGCTGGTACCGGGTACGAGCAAAAATCCTAAAAGGGTTATGCTCAAAATCCGTTGCATGTACTTTTTCATCTTTTGTATGTTTTAAAGGCTGTTAATACAACCATGCAATACACTATTCAATTCACACTCCAAAAATTCCCAAAGCATTGTTAATCTAAATGAATGATTGAATTACAGGATATTAGCGGCAAAGCCGGATAGACAGGTAAGCTTATTATTCTATGCACTTATAGCCTAAAAAGCATATTGCAAGATAATGCATAAAACGGCAGACAAACTAAAAATGTAAAATTCCCCGATAAAATTTACCGGGGAATTTGAATGTTTAACTAAGAGTTATTTTAAGACTCAATATAATTATGCAGTTACAGCCAGTACCGATGCCATCGTCTTGCCAATGTTCGCCGGGCTTTCCACTACGTGAATACCACACTCGCGCATGATTTTCATTTTAGCTTTTGCTGTATCATCTTCGCCGCCTACTATAGCACCTGCATGGCCCATACGGCGGCCCGGAGGCGCTGTCTGACCAGCTATAAAACCTACCACAGGCTTGCGCATGTTGTCTTTCAGCCAGTTGGCGGCTTCAGCTTCCATGTTACCACCTATTTCGCCTATCATTATTATGCCGTCTGTTTCAGGGTCATTCATCAGCAGCTCTACAGCCTCGCGGGTAGTGGTACCGATGATGGGGTCACCGCCGATACCTATAGCGGTAGAGATGCCCATACCTGCTTTCACTGCCTGGTCTGCTGCTTCGTAAGTTAGCGTACCTGATTTTGAAACGATACCTATGCGACCTGGTTTGAAAACAAAACCCGGCATGATGCCCACTTTTGCCTCGCCTGCAGTAATCACACCAGGACAGTTAGGACCTATAAGCCTGCTATCGCGACCTTTCAGGTATTCACGTGCTTTTACCATGTCTTGTACGGGGATACCCTCAGTGATACAGATTATCACCTTGATACCTGCATCTGCAGCTTCCATTATTGCATCAGCAGCAAATGCCGGTGGTACAAAAATGATAGATACATCGGCACCTGCGCCGTCTACTGCGTCTTTCACCGTATTGAATACCGGCCTATCGAGATGAGAAGTACCACCTTTGCCGGGAGTAACACCACCTACTACATTGGTTCCGTATTCTATCATCTGACCGGCATGGAATGTACCCTCAGTACCGGTGAAACCCTGTACAATAACTTTTGAATCTTTATTTACTAAAACAGCCATGAGCTAATATGTTTTTTACGAAGGTGCAAAATTAAGGGAAATTATGAGAAAAGCTGTTTTTATTCGGTATTTACTACAATAAGATATTATAAGCTATGTGTAGTAACCCACCATGTATTGCCAAACGGGTCTGTGACACCCCCGGTTCTGCCAAAGGGTTTGTGCTAAGTAACCAGTAAAGAAACACTGCCGGCAGCTCTATCGCCCTTTCAGCATAGCGCACATAGGATTATGCGTTTACTTTAGTTCAGTCTATTCATTTCGTTCGGTTTGTATTTGACAATCAAACACTTTTCTTAAAAAAGCCTTGCAACAATCATAATGATTGCAACAAGGCTTTTAATTATTGTTATGCCGGAAAGGCTGAACGCAAGCCGGATGTACCAGTCATACAAAGGGCTGATTATCCATGCGCTTATGCCAGCTTCTTACTCAGGTTTTCGTTCAGTGCATCCAGAAACTCCTCGGTGTAGAGATAATGTTCTCCATGATTCACCTTATTGCCATGTATGCACACTGCAAGGTCCTTGGTCATTTTGCCGCTCTCTACTGTTTCTATACATACCTGCTCCAGCGCATTGGCAAAGTTGATCAATGCCTCATTGTTGTCGAGCTTGCCACGGAATGCCAGTCCGCGTGTCCAGGCAAATATAGATGCTATGGGGTTGGTAGAAGTAGGATTACCTTTCTGATGCTCCCTGTAGTGTCGGGTTACCGTACCATGCGCCGCCTCGGCCTCCATAGTGCTGCCATCGGGTGTTATCAGTACTGATGTCATAAGCCCCAGCGAACCGAAACCCTGTGCTACAGTGTCGCTCTGCACATCGCCATCATAGTTTTTGCAAGCCCACACAAAATTGCCATGCCACTTCAGCGCACTGGCTACCATGTCGTCTATCAGGCGATGCTCATAAGTAATGCCGTTTTGTGCAAACTCTGCCTTAAACTCATTCTGATATATTTCTTCGAAAATGTCTTTGAATCTGCCATCATATTTTTTGAGGATGGTGTTCTTGGTAGAAAGATACAAAGGCCATTTTTTCTGCAATGCAAGATTGAAGCAGGCACGAGCAAAACCCATAATAGACTCATCGGTATTGTACATAGCCAGTGCTACCCCATCGCCCTTGAAGTTGTATACTTCATGCTCTGTGGTTTTGCCATCTTCGCCCTCAAATTTTATAGTTAGTTTACCCTTGCCTTTCACTACGAAGTCGGTTGCACGATACTGGTCTCCGAAAGCATGACGACCGATACAAATAGGCGCAGTCCAGTTTGGCACCAGGCGGGGAATATTGCTCATTACTATTGGCTCACGAAACACTGTGCCATCCAGTATATTGCGGATAGTGCCATTGGGGCTTTTCCACATTTGCTTCAGGCTGAATTCGGTAACACGCTCTTCGTCGGGGGTAATAGTGGCACACTTGATTCCCACACCATATTTCTTTATAGCATTGGCCGCATCCAGCGTCACCTGGTCATAAGTCTCATCGCGATACTCCAGCCCCAGGTCGTAGTATTTAATATCAATATCAAGGTATGGGAGTATCAGTTTTTCTTTTATATACTTCCATATTATTCGGGTCATTTCATCACCGTCTAACTCTACCACGGGATTAGCTACTTTAATCTTTGCCATGTGTCGAAATAAATTTTTGATTGTATGTTTTATCTGAAATATAATTTGATAAAGAATTTAGCGGTGAACAATAATTATCTTATTGATGCCTGTTATGCCAAATCAACGATTTTTATAAAAACGCTCAAATATAATACTTTTAGTGAAGGAATAAGAAGGATTGCATATCAATTTGGGGGGCTAAAAAGACCTTCTGAGTTTAAGAAATACATCAACCCGCATAACTATGAAGAAAAAAGAAGAGAATTGCAATTGAAATTTTACTTGTACGTATCGTAATAATAACCAGCCAACCCTAATTTTGTTTTGGTGGTGATGTGAAGATTTGACTGTGATATGAGCACAAGTTTATAAAGGATAGAATCGCCGGAATTATAAACGGTAACCAATGACTTTTCGCCGGTGATGAGCCACGTGAATGCCTGATCTACTGCAAAGGTTGCCGACTCTATCCCGGTACTATCTTTTTTGAACTCCATGATGTTGGTGATACCTGCATCTACCTGATGTATTTCCCATTCATCTATTTGTCCGTTAGCATTGTCGTCTGTGGCATACCGTACTTTTTTCCACTTGCCTATTAGTCTGGAGGAGGGTGAACCGATTGTCTCTTTTTTCTTGCAGGACATCATTATCGCAGAAGCAGCAATAAGTATGCTGCATAAGACGAAAATGATTTTTATTCTTTTTATCATGACAATACAGATTTACTCTTCAGTAGATTGCTTAGATAGTGTTTACCATAGCAAATCTACCAAAAAAAAATGTATCAACCACGTACTTTCCTTTTAATAATCTGCAAGCTCAGCAAGCTGCAACTGGCTTAAGGCATCGGCAAGCTGGGCATCATTGGGGGCTATACCATGCCACTCGTGGGTGCCTTCCATAAAGCTAACACCCTTGCCCATGATGGTTTTCATGAGTATACAAACAGGCTTACCCTTGCCGGTGGCTGCTTTTGCGGTAGCAAGTACTGCCAGAACATCAGTCATATCGTTACCTTCCATCTCCAGCACCTGCCAGCCAAAGGCTTCGAACTTGCTGCTGAGTGAGCCCAGATTCATTACCGCATCGGTAGGGCCATCTATCTGCTGCCCGTTGTAGTCTATGGTAGCTATGAGGTTATCTATTTTGTGGTGGGCTGCAAACATGATTGCTTCCCAGTTTTGACCCTCCTGCAGCTCTCCATCGCCATGCAGCGAATAAACCAGATGATTGTCTTTATTCATTTTTTTGGCAAGCGCCGCACCGGCTGCTACACTCATGCCTTGCCCCAACGATCCGCTGGCAATGCGCACACCGGGCAAATGCTCGTGTGTGGCAGGGTGGCCCTGCAGGCGCGAATTGATATGACGGAAGGTAGCCAGCTCGCTCACCGGAAAATACCCTGAGCGTGCCAAAACACTATAGAACACCGGAGAAATATGTCCGTTGGACAGGAAAAACAAATCCTCTCCGATACCATCCATATCAAAACCGGGCTTGCGCTCCATGACGCTGAAATACAGCGCAGTAAGGAACTCTGTGCAACCCAGAGAGCCGCCGGGATGGCCGCTCTGCACCTTATGTACCATACGTACTATATCGCGGCGCACCTGTGTGGCCATATCCTGTAGCTGTTCTGTAGTCATTGTAATTCCTGTATAGGGTGCAAAAGTAGATTTTATCGGGGGAATTTTTGAGAAAAAATAGATAGGTCGGCTACATTCTAAATAACACTAAGAGAAATTATGTATTTTGACCAAAGCCTGTTTCGTATTAATTATCTTGCCCCGACCTAAAGTTCGGGGCTACTGAAGACCAATTTGTAATGCCGCTCCTTAATTCATACATAATAACTTCCTACTTTTACAGTATGACCGAAATCACAGAAAATGAGCTTTTGACCTATCTGCAGGGGCACTGGGAACCAGCAGATAGTGGACCGGGTTTTGAAATACTAAAAAGAAATGTTCTGGTAAATGGCAGTATCAGAGGTATAGGTTTTCCAGGACTGGATAATGCACCTCCAAGACAGCTGATACTCAAATGGAATACCGACATCAATATGTGGCAGATATTCATTCCCGATTTATCCTGGTTTTTGACGTTTATTGATGAAGTGTCGGAAAAACACTTCACCATAAGGCATTATGATGAGGCTACCGGCGAATTGGGCGAAGCCAGTATTATAAACCGTAACGGATAAACCATAGAGTCAAATCAATATTTTTCGCATCCCCTGATGGAAATTTCAAAAGCATCAAAAAAATCCTTTACCAGACAACTCGTTGCCTGGCACAGCAACGATAATAACCGCGACCTGCCCTGGAAAAACGAGCGCGACGCCTACCGTATATGGCTGTCGGAAGTGATACTGCAGCAGACACGCGCACAGCAGGGGCTACCGTATTATATCAATTTCACCACCACCTACCCTACCGTTGCCGATTTGGCTATAGCAGACGACAACGATGTTTTCAGGCTGTGGCAGGGGCTGGGCTACTACAACCGCTGCAAAAACCTGCTGGCCACCGCCCGGTATGTAGCCAGGGAGCTGAACGGAAAATTCCCCGACACCTACGACGGTCTGCTGGCACTGAAGGGCATAGGCCCCTACACTGCTGCCGCCATAGCATCATTCGCCTACGGCCTGCCGCAAGCAGTAGTAGATGGCAATGTATACAGGGTGCTGTCGCGCTGCTTTGGTATAGAAACCCCGTTTGATACCACCGCCGGCAAAAAAATATTTGCAGAACTGGCGCAGGATTTGCTGGACAAAAAAGACAGCGGGGCTTACAATCAGGCTATTATGGACCTTGGGGCTACGGTATGCACGCCCTCAAATCCGAAATGTGAACAATGCCCGTTGCAAAAAGAATGTATAGCCTACAATAACAACATTATCAATCTGCTACCGGTGCGCAGCAAAAAGATGGTAGTTCGCAAACGCTTTTTCAATTACCTGCTGCTGATATGCGACAATGAAATATGGATACAAAAACGCAGTAGCGGCGATATATGGGAAAACCTGCACCAACCCTATCTTATAGAGACACCAGCACCAGCCACAATTGAAGAATTGAAGCGTAATGAGTTTTATACGTCACTTACCGGTAATATACAAGTGACTGAGCATCAACTAAAAACAACCCAACGCCTGACCCACCAACAGATATATGCTAATTTCTACACGGTATCTCTTCAGGAAAAACCCATTATAAAAAAAGAAAATGGCACATGGGTAAGTATAGACGAACTAAAAAGGTTAGCCTTTCCTAAAACACTTGTTTCTTTTTTTAAAAATAATTTATACTTTTAAGAAAATTATGTGAAAAGACCATTTCGTAAGCGTAAAACGTAAGCAACATGAGAGGTGTAAATAAGGTTATTTTGATAGGAAATCTGGGTCGGGAACCTGACCTGCAACATCTTGAGGGGAATATAGCAGTAGCTAAGTTTCCGCTGGCTACCACAGAGACATATAAAGACAAAACCGGCACGCTTATTTCTCAGACGGAATGGCACACTGTAGTGTTGTGGCGCGGTCTGGCCGACCTGGCTCAAAAATATCTGCACAAAGGAAGCCTGATATATCTGGAAGGACGCATAAAAACACGCACCTGGGAAGACAAAGATAAGAACCGCCGTTTCAGCACAGAGATAATAGGCGACAATCTGGTAATGCTGGACAAACGGAAAGAAAATCATGACCCGACGCCGATAGACTCCGCAGTTGCAGACAATAACGGATTTGCGGATATGAATTTTGACCCCAACACAGCTGATGACAACATGTCTAAAGACGATATGCCTTTTTAAACTATAAATTACCAATATTAAAAAAATGAACGAAACTTTCGTGGTTTCAATCCTTTCTTTAACTTTGGAACGATCACCAAACTAAAACACAAATTGGAAAGCACCGAAGGAGATACGAGATTTACCCCATTACTACTTGATATATCCCATGCAGCGTTCTCATCATCCAACGCTACGATACTCATCATAGCCATACTGTTACTACTGCTGATGACTGCTATAACGGCAGGAGCAGAAACTGCTTACTTTTCGCTCTCGGCAAAGGATATCAACTTTCTGAAATCAACTGAGAAATCTAGTGCACGCACAGCTTCGCAATTGCTGGAACAACCAAAACGACTACTTGCCACCATACTTGTTGCCAATAACTTCATCAACATAGCTATCGTAATCACTACGGATGTACTGGTACACTCTATGCTGCCGGCAGGCATGAATGCTATTGTTTCTTTTCTGATTCAGGTAGTGTGTGTTACGTTTTTGCTTGTGCTTTTCGGGGAAGTACTGCCCAAGGTATATGCCACACAAAACAATCTGCGCATGGCGTTGTTTTCAGCGCCATTTCTGCAGGTGCTTTCCTGGCTCTTCAAGCCGGTAAGTGGATTTCTGGTGTCTTCTACCCGGTTTATTGAAGGAAGAATGGGCACAAAATCTTCCAACATATCGAGCGAAGACTTTGAACATGCTATAGAACTCACAGTGGGCCATACTGCCACGCGCGAAGAAGTAAACATCTTTAAGGGCATTCTGAAATTTGGCAATATCACTGCCAAGCAGGTAATGCGCACCCGCCTGGATGTAAGCGGTATAGATTACGAAATGAACTTTACTGAAGTGCGAAATTTCTGCATAGAAATGGGCTACTCCAGACTGCCGGTATACAAAGAAAACCTGGACACCATAGCAGGGATGATTCATACCAAGGACTTCCTGCCACACATAGACGACGACAATTTTGAATGGCATGCACTGATACGTGCAGCCTACTTTGTACACGAGGGCAAACTTATTGAAGACCTGCTGAAAGAGTTTCAACAGAAACGCCAACACTTTGCCATGGTGGTAGATGAGTTTGGCGGCACATCCGGTATCATTACTCTGGAAGATATAATGGAGGAAATAATCGGCGATATCAAGGATGAATTTGATGAAGACGACCTGCACTACAAAAAAATAGATGACAGCAACTTCGTCTTTGAAGGCAAAACACTTATTAACGATGTATGCCGCATACTGAGTTTACCTTCAGATGAGTTTGACTCAGTAAGGGGCGAAAGCGATTCGGTGGCCGGGCTGGTTCTGGAAATATCAGGCAAATTTGTGGTGGTCAATGAATCGGTGAAATTCCAGCAATATGAATTTACGGTAGTAGCAGTAGAGAAAATGCGTATCACACGTGTGAAACTAACCATACATCCACCATCAGCAGGCGAGGAAGAAGCCTAATCAGCAGCGTATCATAGCCACTGACAGACATAAAAAAAGATGCCTCCCGGCATCTTTTTTATGTTATTGGTATTGACTATTAATAATATTTTTTCATTTTCACCAGTGTGTAAATGAGACCCGGAAGCCATAAGATAAGATAAAGAACCAGTGAGATTACCCAATCCCATCCTTCAAAATTATCATTGATACCCATAGCTAACCAGCCAAAACCAATGATAGCCAATACTACATACAATGCCTTGGAAATCTCAGCCTTTCCCTTTGCTGACTTGTGAAACATCTTATTGAAAATAGTTTGTTTTTCAGCTACTACATTTGAAGCTGCTACAGTAGCAGATTCGTCGCTGGCTACTACCGGTGCATCAGTGTTTGATACTGCATTCTGTGCTACTACTGTAGCGGGATGTTTTTTCATTACAAAGCCTGCCTGGCTTGTAGTAGAGAATGTTACCGTTGCGATAAACGCCATTAATAAAAACTTCTTCATACTTTGTGTGTTTTAGTTAATCAAAGCTACATTTTTTTGATTAAGAATGAATGTTCCTCATTAATGATTTTGTGAAAAATTATAAAAAACAACCACCACAAAACCACCTGATGTAACACTATAAAGCGCTCAGTACAAATAAATATTACCTAGCTATACTGCTTTACGCTTGTTACCTATTCCAAATACTGCATAAATCGGACAGTACCCGGTAAAACTGGTAATGAGAAAGATCACAGCACCTATCATCAACCACAACCCGATACCGGCAGGAATAACACCTATAAAATATAATGCTATAGTAGCTACGGCAAGGAACATTCTCAATACCCTGTCGGCAAAAATCATATTGGTTTTCATAAGTTCATTTTTGTGCTACAAAATTCAGTTTTGCTTAGATGAAACAATATGATTCAAATCAGACCGGTATATGATAGTTGTCAATAGCACTCCTTGTGTTATCCACAGCAAAATAACCAGCACCAATTTCCTTTAGCTACACTTCTACCAGTGCTTCAACAGATTGCTCCTTTTGCACAAACGTTTCGAAGATTCCATCAGGGTACAGTATCACAGATATATCAGGCTGCTTCCACCAGTTGCTGTCTGACAATTTTGAGCAGTGAATGATACCCGTAATATGGCACCTCCTATCGTTGCTAACCCACTCCTCTACCCTCGCAAACTGCTCGTGCGGCACCTGCAAGAGGTTCCTGAAACTGATACACACCCGCAAATAAAAATCAGGCGACAACAAAGCTGGTTCACCATAGTTCAGTTTTTTGTACTCATAGCTATAGTTATACCTCAGTGCAGATAAATCGCTGAGTACTGCCGATGCAGTGGGGAAACCACCGGCACCCTTGCCATAAAAAAACTGCTTATCTGCAAGACTGCTCTCTATCTCCACACCGTTATACTCATTCTTCACCTCTCTGAGCCTGCTACCTGCCTCCACAAATTGGGGCAACACAAATGCCGCTATGCTGCCGTCAGTCAACTTTCTGGCTTGTGCTACCAGTTTCACCTGATATCCTTTTTCCTTTGCAAACGTTGTATCTGCCTCATGCAAATTGGCAATGCCTGCATGCAGCAGCGTTGCGGGATGGGCTATAGTGCCGTAGGCATGCGCCAGCAGTATACTTAGCTTGTTTACCGCATCTATACCTTCCACATCCAGCGCGGGGTCAGTTTCTGCAAAGCCTGCCGCCTGCGCCTCGGCAAGTGCCTGGGCGAATGATTTCCTATCCTCGGCAATTTTGGTAAGTATGTAGTTGGTAGATCCGTTTACAATGCCACTGATACTATGCAGCAGGTCATTGTCGTAATACTCTTCCAGGTTTCTGATAACAGGAATACTGGCACAGCAGGCTGCTTCGTAGAGTAGCGGCACACCATACTCCTTTTGCAGTGCTATCAGTTCTTCGAGATGCTCTGCTATCATTTTTTTGTTGGCACTCACTACTGCCTTGCTGCTGCGCAGTGCGGTAGTTACAATAGTATATGCCGCCACAGGGTCATTGGTGAGCTCCACTATTACATCTACTTGCCCATCATTTAGCACCTCATCTTTACTGGTGGTGAACAATGATAACGGCGCATTACGGCTCTTCTCGGGATTGCGGATACACACTTTTTTAATTACAGCATTGAGTGTGGGTGTCTGCGCCAATACCTCGTACAGACTGGCGCCTACCACCCCAAAGCCAAACAGGCCAATGGTTAATTTTGTTTGTTGATTTTGTATAGACATGATTTTAAGTGTTTGATTTTGTGATAAAATGATTTGTTCCGTGGCCAATCAGATAACGGCCGCTGCTACTACAGGCTCTGATTCCCATTGCTCTATTGCAGGCAATCCGTTCAATGCCTGCTCTATGTCGGCTAAAAGGTCTTCGACATTTTCCAGCCCTACACTAAGCCTTATCAGGCTGTCTGCCACTCCGGCAGCCTGCCGCTTACTTACCGGTATGCTCTTGTGCGTCATTGTCGCCGGATGGCAAAGCAGGCTCTTTACACCGCCCAGGCTTTCTGCCAGCTTAAAGAGTTTTGTACCACACACTACGGCTGTCGCTGCAGCCTCAGTATCTTGCCTCAGTGTAAAGGAAACCACACCACCATAGCCACCTTGCTGTTGCAGGGCAGCTACTTCGTGATTAGGATGTGTTTTCAGCCCGGGATAATACACCTTGTCTATAGCAGGATGGGTTTGCAAATACTCAGCTATAAGCTGTGCATTGGCTGAATGTTCCTTTACACGCAGGTACAGCGTTTCTACTCCCCTTATTACCAGCCAGCTATCGTGAGGCGATAGTATTGCCCCGCTTGCATTCTGAATGAACTTTATCTGCTCACCCAGCTCTTTGTTGCGGCACACTACCAGGCCAGCTGTGAGGTCGCTGTGTCCTCCCAGATACTTAGTAGCACTATGCACTACAATGTCGGCACCCAGCCTTATCGGCAATTGCAGCGCAGGCGAAGCGAATGTATTGTCCACACAAAGCAAGGCACCATTCTGCCGGGCTATGGCGCTTATAGCCAGTATGTCGCTAATCTTCAGAGTAGGATTGGTAGGTGTTTCCAGCCATACCAGTTTTGTCTTTTCAGTAAAGGCATCTATCACATTTGCCACATCGGTAGTGTCCGTATAGTTTACTTTGATGCCAAACTTTGCATAGATGTGCGTAAACAAGCGGAAAGCACCACCGTAAATATCATCTACCGCCAGTATTTCATCGCCGCTTTGCAGTAGTTTCACTACAGCATCTATGGCTGCCAGGCCACTGGCAAATGCGGCTGCCGTTTTACCTCCCTCCAGTTCTGCTATTATATGCTCCAGCGCCTCGCGGGTAGGGTTGTTGCTGCGGGCATAGTCAAAGCCCTTGTTGACACCGGGTGCATCCTGCACAAAGGTGGAAGTCTGGTATATGGGTACGGAAATAGAACCTGTTAATTTATCCACCGGAATACTGTGAATCAGTTTTGTAGCGTTGCTCATCTTTTTTAGATTTTTTTTAGAATGGTTAAAAAAATAATGATCATTCCTAAATCCACTTATCAAAAAAAGATTACCGGCAGGCCTCCGTATTTTCGTGTACTCGAGTTGACGAAAATAAAAAAGCTCCACCGATAAATCAGAGGAGCTTGAGTATTTCGAAACCCAATAAAGGGGCTATCAATCAACTTTGCGTCTGACTTATCTTCCCAACATAGTCGGGATGGAATTAGCACCAGCTCTTCCGCTGCCGCGGGAGGAGGTTGCTAAGGCTTCACAGGGCCATGACCCTCTGCCTTTCTTGATAAGTATTATTAAAGAACTGGTGCAAAGGTAAATGCAGTTGGTTTGTATTTCCAAATAATTTTTTCGAAACTATTTTTCTAACACCACTCTATTGCTTTGCTGTATTGACTTTCAGAGGTACAACTATTTTTTTTCTGCTGCCGGCAATGGTGCACCGGTATTATCTTTACGCACATTTACTTCTGTCTCCTCGTCATCCTCTTCTGTACCCAATGTAGACTGTGGTCTGTCTATAGGAGCAGGAGAGAACTCACGCACAGGCTCAGTTATTTTTTTTTTTGCCCTGTCACCAAAGACAAGATTCATACCCATGTGCAGATTCATGTTCTTACTATCCAGCGGTTTCACAGAGGCCCACCAGTTATCAGTAGCAAAATACCACTGCATACCGGCAAAACGTGCCACAATAGCACCTCCCAGATTGAAAGCAGAACTAGATTTTAAAGTATACGAAAGTGCTGCCGAAAAGTGTTTGTTGAGTGTATACTGATAACATAGTGTTGTTGCAAAAACCATCTTCTTATTAAACCGCTGCATGCTCAACTGCGCGCCGCCGGTGTGATGCTCAGTAAGGCGATAATTGCCCATTGCAAAAAACTCAACCGGGAGCGAGGTTCTATAGCTGTTTGTGTTCTTCTCAAACTCTATCAGGTTTTCTATAGAATCGACATACTGGCTGGACGATATAAAATCTGTATCACCGTTCTGGAACATAGCACCCAGATCGAAACCCTCGAAAGTAAAAGAGGTGGGACCTGCAGTATAATTATGAATATTGCTCTTCCAGTTGATGTAGCCAAGATTGTTGATACCGCCTGAAACTACAATTTTATCATTCAGTTCATAACTGGCCCCTAGGTCTATACCCAGTCCGGTATTCTTTGAATTAAAAGCATATTCAGGGAAGGCCATATTGCCCTCTGCCCTATCCGCACTATCGGCTATTCCACTGGTTTGTATATTCAGCTTTGCTTCAGCTGTGATAGCGTAATAGTCAGGTGCTGTATATACACTCAATGAAGACTCCTTTGTGTTGATATTAGTCTTACCGAAAAGTAATTTAGGACTTGCTCCAAATGTCCATTTTCCGAATTTTTTGGTACCATGCAATGCATACTCCCTGTACCAGGAAGCGTTTAGTCCGAAGTTGCCAATATTGAGGGATTGACCGATATAAGCGCCATTACCATACCACGCAAACCTAAAAAGGTCTTTTGGGTAACTAAACCTGAAATCCACCTTATCATTTACTGAAAACCCAACAGTGAAATCATCTATTGCAACATTGGCAGATAACAATGAAACATTGGCGCCAAATGCTATCAGGTTTTTGTTTTTCAGCTTGTCTATAAAGTTATCAGGGTGTATAGCCATTGTAGAGTCATTGACCCTATGAAAAAGACTATTGTATGTAAATCCTGAATTGAATAAATAAAAGGACACACCGGAAAGCACTGGTACACCCACAGTAATTTTTGCATCAGACTGATTGGAGGCATTTACCCACTGCGACTGCTGCAACTGTGGCATAAACTTAAGCGTATACGCATCCTGACCAAAAGACAGAACTGGCATGCTCAATAAAAAGGCAAGTATATATTTTCTCATGAGTGTATTTATCATAAATCGGTAGAAGAAACATTAAGTGTAAACCTGAATGCCAGCTTGACAATCAGATTGTTTGATGATTGGATTTTCACAGAATTAGTACCACTGGTTTTCAATTGACCACGTATTAAAGCATGCCTAACCTTGGATGCCATTGCATTGTAATGATCATGTGTCATAGTGAAAGTAGTAACCTGCGAAGTGCGACCACTAACACGCCCTGCAGCATCTACAGGTGCCTGAGCAATAATATCAGCAGCAGTAGGCACCAGCGAATCCAGTAGGTTGTAATTTTCATCTACGAAATAAAGCTGAATGCGTCCGTAAAGTGGAAATGAGTTATCCATAAGCATTTTGAACTCAGCTTTTTGCAACACACTTGTATCTTCAGGCAACAACAATTTTGTCGTATCCTGCAAAGAGAAATTGATGATATTGAACCATGCCGGCAACTCGGCTGCTGCAGTAAGTGCAATAGAGCTGGTGTCTGTTACAAAATTATAGACGGCGCCTGTTCCGCCTCCGTTTACCATCACACTACCGTTATATATTACCTGATTTGGTGCAGGGTTAAACAGGTTCTGTACGGTACTGTTGGTGCTATCTATTGTGTACTTAGATACTACCGATTGTCCGACAATCGATGCTCCGGTAACATTTATAGGGCTCAACGGCATATTTACTTTTATTCCCGTATTTGTGAGACCAAAAAGGTTATCAAACTTTGCAGCCACATTCATACCGAAAGAATTTTTGAATGCAAGATTGATTTTAGGATTTCTGATAAATATATTCGCTGAAAGTGTATTATCAAATACGGCCACATCAATTGTATCGGAAGGAATGGGAATATTGTAAGCGCCCAAAAAACCACCAATGAAACTATACTTAATATTCGTCATTACTATGTTAGCATTTATATGTTCACCGGCTAGCAATGGCTCTCCTGTACCGGCAATGGTAAAGCTGATACTATATGGCAGGTAGTTCTTAGTACCACCGCTTGCACCGGTACCATTAGTGAAATCGAAGTTGTAACCGGCCAAGTCAACACTTACAGTTGAAGAACTAGATGGCCAGTTTATATTGGTAGTCAACTGCAACGGAGCGCCACCCTTTAGTGCTTTAGGAAAAGTGATGGTTGCAGTTACATTATGCTTGAACGTAGAGTTGAGTGTTACCGATACATTCCCTGACTTCATATTGAGGTAAGCAAGCTGCGCACCACTGGCATCTGTATAAGTAAAATTATTGCTGGTTGTCTGCGAAACAGTACCCAGAAAAGAAGCGGTAGGAATAGTAACTGTTTGTACTATATTGGGTGTATTGTAATTCTGGTCTGGAATTTTAATATAATCAACGGCTTTTGCCTCGAAAATGTCACCACTGTAATGCAAGGAGTATACCCCCTCTCCATCTTCTGTTACAGAAGTGTTCGACTGAACTATGTTTTTCAGCGTAAGGTTTGAGTTGAGGATAGGTAGTGCCCAGTCTGGCTGCCAGTTGTCTACCTGCAGATTCTTAAAATTAAAATCATTTTTTTTGACACAACCTGCAACCGCCAATAGCGTCACAGTAGATATAAACAATATTCGTTTCATGAGTAGTTTCTTTTTATGTATAGAAATAAGGAGACTATCAAGAGTCTAAGCATTTCTACATTACTGCGATAAAAGTAATAATTTTAAATGTAGGAACATAATTCAACGGCTATTTATTTTATGAATTAATAAATAACTACAAGTACAACAGAGCAAGCTAATTCGCAACCAGTTCGACCATTGAATCAATAATCCTTTTTGCAGACATTCCGTCTCCATATGGGTTTGATATCGCAGACATCGCTTTGTATGCATCGGCATCTGTCAGCAGTCGCATAGCTTCTCTGTATATCAATTGCTGATCGCTGCCGGTTTTCAGTACAGTTCCGGCATCTACTGCCTCTGGCCGTTCGGTAGTATCGCGCAGCAGCAATACAGGTTT
>JAIOYR010000054.1 GCA_021740995.1 Taibaiella sp. | reverse complement strand
CCACAAAACCAAGACCCGTGCAGAAGTGCATGGTTCTTCAAAGAAACTGCACAAGCAGAAGGGTACCGGCGGATCCCGTAAAGGTAATATCCGTAACCCTTTGTACAAGGGTGGTGGTACTATCAACGGCCCATTGCCACACGGTTATGCGTTCAAGCTGAACCGTAAAGTAAAAGATCTTGCCAAAATATCTGCGCTGGTGTATAAAGCCCGCGAAAACAAGATAGTAGTAGTAGAAGATATGAACATCGCTACTCCGAAAACAAAGGACTTCGCAGCAATGCTGGAGACTCTGCGCGGAGAAAACAGGAAATCAATGGTAGTACTCCCTGAGTATAATGCCAATGTATACCTGAGCGGCAGAAACGTAGCTTCCAACAAAACTGTAGTTCTTAGCGATTTGAACACCTACGATATCACAAACGCAAGTGTGCTGATATTTACAGAGTCTGCAGCTAAGATGTTTACTGAGGAGCCTGCTGCTGAAGTAGCTGCTTAGTACCTGACAGAAAAGTGAAAAAGTAGATAGCTGTTGTGTAACAGCAAAAGTTTAAGACATAACAATATAAAATAGTAATAAAATGAAAGCATCTGAAGTGTTGGTACGGCCGGTGATCACCGAAAAGGTAAATCTCCAGATGGAGCGCATGGGCCGCTACACATTTGTGGTGGGACACCAGTCAAATAAGCTGGAAATCAAGAAGGCAGTAGAAAGTTTTTACGGAGTGCGTGTAGCCAATGTAAACACAATAGTTGTGCCTGCAAAAGCCAAATCACGTTTTACAAAAGCAGGATTGCTTTCAGGTCGCAAGCCTTCTTACAAGAAAGCTGTAGTAACACTTGCGGAAGGTGATACAATTGATTTGTTTACGAACTAAGAGAAAAAGTAAAAAGATAAATGGTTAAAAGGTTTGTGCTACAAACCATAAATCAAAAAATAAAATGGCATTACGTAAATATAAACCGGTCACGGCCGGAACACGTTGGAGAATTGGTAACGCTTACGCGGAAATTACTACAAACGTACCTGAAAAGAGTCTTTTGGAGGCACAATCAGGAACGGGCGGTCGTAACGTGCAGGGTCGTCGTGCAATGCGCTACATTGGTGGTGGTAACAAAACCAAGTATCGTATCATTGACTTCAAACGTAACAAAACTGACATCAAAGCAACTGTAAAGACTATTGAGTACGATCCAAACCGTACTGCGTTTATTGCCCTGCTTAATTATGTAGATGGTGAGAAGCGTTACATCATAGCACCACAGGGTCTTCAGGTAGGTGCAAGCATTGTCAGCGGTCCGAATTCGGCTCCTGAAGTAGGAAATGCATTGCCACTGAAAAATATGCCTCTCGGTACTGTTGTTCACAATATAGAATTGCAGCCTGGTCGTGGTGGTGCATTGGCTCGTTCTGCCGGTACTTATGCGCAGCTGAATGCAAAGGAAGAAAAATATTGTGTATTGAAAATGCCAAGCGGTGAACTCCGTAAAGTATTGAGTACATGTATGGCTACAGTAGGTATCGTATCTAACAGTGATCATGCGCTCCAGTCAATGGGTAAAGCAGGTCGTAACCGTTGGAAAGGTATCAAGCCACGTAACCGTGGTGTAGCGATGAACCCAGTAGATCACCCGATGGGTGGTGGTGAGGGTCGCTCATCTGGTGGTCACCCACGTAGCCGTAAGGGTAAGTATGCTAAGGGTGAAATAACACGTAGCAGAACCAAGGCATCAAACAAGCTGATTATTCAGCGTAAGAATGGTAAAAAATTGTCGTCTAACTAGTCTCCTTCGAAAGGCAGTCCTTCGGCAAGCTCAGGATGACAGAAAGCCCTTCGACAGGCTCAGGATGACAGAAAATGAGAAGTAAAAAATAGAAGTTAAAAACGTTTCGCTTCGGCGGATAATAAATAAAAGTCAAACAAAATGGCTCGTTCAATAAGTAAAGGACCTTACGTAGATGCTAACCTTAACAAAAAGGTAGAAGCTATAGCTGAAGGAAAAGCAAAGAAAGGCGTTATCAAAACATGGAGCCGCCGCAGCACTATCACCCCAGATTTTGTGGGTCAGACATTTGCGGTGCACAATGGCAACAAATTTATACCTGTGTATGTTACAGAGTATATGGTTGGTCATAAGCTCGGTGAGTTTTCCCCTACACGTAACTTCAAGGGGCATAGCGGTTCTAAGTAAGTAAAAGGTAAATTGGTGCCGTGTAACCGGCTGCTGATACAAGACAAATAATATTTGACAAGTGCATTGGTAAATATAACACTACCAATAAAAAACAATAAAAATGGAAGCTGTTGCTCGTTTAAGGAATTTACCTACATCCCCCCGCAAGATGCGCCTGCTGGCTGATCTTATCCGTGGCATGGAAGTAGAGAACGCGCTGAACACTTTGAAGTTCAGCTCAAAACACAATTCAGTGCCACTGGAAAAGCTGCTTGTAAGCGCTATAGCCAACTGGAGAGTGAAGAATGAGGGAGTGGATGTTGCTGAAGCAAACCTGTATGTGAAGACAATATTTGTAGATGGTGGTCGTATGCTGAAGCGTATGCGCCCTGCACCACAGGGTCGTGCATACCGCGTGCGCAAGCGTAGTAACCACATTACTCTCTTTGTTGACAGCCGTAACCCGGTAACAGCTACAGCTAATACTAACGAAAACGCAGAAAACTAAAATATTCAAGCTTAATAATCAACGTAATGGGTCAAAAATGTAATCCTATAGGTAACAGGTTGGGTATCGTCCGCGGATGGGACTCGATGTGGTATGGCGAAAAAAAGGACTTCGGCCAGAAACTGGTTGAAGATCATAAAATCCGCATCTACCTCAATGCACGTATCAACAAAGGGGGAATTTCCCGTATTGTAATTGAGCGCACATTAGGCAAGCTGATTATTACCATACACACTTCTAAGCCAGGTATCATTATAGGAAAGGGTGGTACAGAGGTCGACCGTATCAAGGAAGAGTTGAAGAAACTTACCAAGAAGGACGATGTGCAGATCAACATTATGGAGATTCGCCGTCCGGAGCTTGACGCAGTGATAGTAGGGGAGACAATAGCCCGCCAGATTGAAGGACGTGTAAGTTATAAGCGTGCAATCAAAATGGCAATCACTACTGCAATGCGTATGGGTGCAGAAGGCATCAAGATAAAAGCAGGTGGTCGTCTGAATGGATCAGAAATTGCCCGTAGCGAGGAGTTCAAACAAGGTCGTACTCCATTGCATACTTTGCGTATGGACATTGATTATGCTTCGGTATATGCAATGACTGTATACGGTAAGATAGGTCTGAAGGTGTGGATATGTAAAGGTGAGGTTTTGGGCAAGCGTGATTTGAATCCAAACTTCTCAGCTAATTCGGATAGTCGCGGCAATCGCCCGACAGGCGGCTTCCAGGGTGCAGAAACCCGTGGTGGTGAGCGTGGCGGAGAAAGAGGTGAGCGCAGAGGTGGCGGAGCAGGTGGTGATCGTCGCGGAGGCGGTGGAGCAGGTGGTGATCGCCGTGGTGGTGGTCGCACAGGTGGCGGTAACGCTGGTGGCGGCGCACGCAGGTAATAATATTAATAGGATACTTCAATAAAAACTGTAACAATGTTACAACCGAAAAAAACAAAACATCGTAAAGCGCATAAAGGAAGAATCAGAGGTAACGCTCAACGTGGTGCTATGATATCATTTGGTTCTTTTGGGCTTAAGGCTCTTGAACCAAAGTGGATCACAAACCGCCAGATTGAGGCTGCCCGTCAGGCACTTACCCGCCACATGAAACGTGAAGGTAATGTGTGGATTCGTATCTTCCCTGATAAGCCAATTACCCGCAAGCCTGCAGAGGTGCGTATGGGTAAGGGTAAAGGTAACCTGGAGTTTTGGGCTGCTGTAGTAAAACCAGGTCTTATCATGTTTGAGCTGGAAGGTGTACCAATGAAGATAGCTCAGGAAGCACTGGAACTGGCCGCACAGAAATTGCCAATCAAAACAAAGTTCGTAGTTCGTCATGATTATGTAGAACCTGAGCTTGCTAAGAAATAAAAAAGTGAAGTAGCGTGTATTATGCTGCTAAGCAAATTAGAAAAACACTTAGAGTTTGGTTTATTGCATTACAGCTTTCAACTTTTACTCTGTTTGCCGGAAGGCAGGTAATAAATTAAGACTTAAAAAGAAATACAATGGCAAATGCAAAACAAGCGAAAGCGGACGATTACCGCTCGCTGGATAACGAGGCGCTGAATGAAAAGATAGGCGACGAGGAAATGCGCCTGAAAAAAACAAAGTTCAGCCATGCGGTAAATCCGATTGAGAATTCGCTAGCCATTAAGGGTATGCGCCGTCAGGTAGCACGCCTGAAGACTGAGCAGCGTAAAAGAGCATTAGGTTTATAATAAATTTATAATGTCAATTATGACGACCGTAAGAAAAAGCAGGAAAACCCGTATAGGGGTCGTAAGCAGCAACAAGATGATGAAAAGCATCACAGTTACTGTTGAGCGTAAAGTGAAACACCCCATTTATGGTAAGTTTCTTAAAAAATCATCCAGTTTCCATGCTCATGACGAGCAGGACAGTGCTGGTATAGGTGATGTTGTCCGCATTATGGAGACACGCCCGCTAAGCAAGACAAAACGCTGGCGCCTGGTAGAAATTATTGAAAAAGCTAAGTAACCTTTTAAGATGATACAACAAGAATCCCGGCTCAATGTAGCCGATAACAGCGGTGCCAAAGAAGTTCTTTGCATACGTGTGTTGGGTAATTCGGGGCAGGACTATGCAGGAGTAGGCGATAAAATCGTTGTAACTGTAAAAGATGCGTTACCCGGTGGTGGCATGAAGAAAGGTACCGTATCGAAAGCGGTTATCGTTCGCACCAAAAACAAATTGCGCCGCAAGGATGGCTCTTACATCAGTTTTGATGATAATGCCGTAGTGTTGCTCAATAACTCAGACGACCCACGCGGTACACGTATATTCGGACCGGTAGCCCGTGAATTGCGTGATAAAGGGTACATGAAAATTGTTTCCCTCGCACCGGAAGTATTGTAAAATTGTTGTACCTTTGCAGCCCGTTTGGAAAAACGGCAAAGTTATGACTCAAATTATTAAACAGTGAGCAAGAGATTTAAACCAAAGTTCAATATCAAGAAAGGCGACAGCGTAGTGGTTATTGCCGGCGACGACAGAAACCGTACAGAGCCACGCACCGTGCTTTCAGTTTCCCCTTCTAAAGGCAAGGTACTTGTGGAAGGTGTGAATATGGTAACCAAGCATCTGAAGCCTAATGCTCAGAATCCGCAGGGTGGTATCGTGTCTGAAGAGGCGTACATGGCAATATCCAACGTAATGTTGTGGGATGCCAAGGCTAAAGCTCCGGTACGTATCAGGCGCGAGCGCACTGAAACAGGTTTTGTTCGTGTATCTAAAAAATCAGGGGAGGCAATTAAATAATGGCAACGACTACAACATACGTCCCACGTCTACTTTCTAAGTATAGGGATGAAGTGGCACCCACACTTGTTAAGAAATTCGGGTACAAATCGGTGATGGAGTGTCCCCGTTTGGTAAAAATATGCCTTAATCAGGGTGTGAAGGGTTCTACATCTGATAAGAAGATGATAGATGAGGCGGTTAACGAGATGACACTTGTAACCGGTCAGAAAGCTGTACCTACTATGTCTAAGAAGGATATATCTAACTTCAAGCTGCGTAAAAACATGCCTATCGGCTGTCGTGTAACGCTTCGCCATGTGAAGATGTATGAGTTTTTGGATCGTCTGGTTTCTGTTTCTCTTCCCCGTGTGCGTGATTTCAAAGGTATCAGCGAAAAATCATTTGATGGTCGCGGTAACTATACAATAGGTATTACAGAGCAGATTATTTATCCTGAGATAAATATAGATAAGCTTGCACGCATTACCGGTATGGATATAACTTTTGTAACCACCGCCAAGACAAACGAAGAAGCATACGAGCTTTTGAAGGAAATGGGTATGCCTTTCACAAACATGACAAAAACAGGTAAATAATATTATAGTAGACAGTCGAAAGTAGAAAGCTGTAGCGCATACAAAGTATAATACAAAATAGCTTTAGACATTTTACTAACGACTTCATACTCAATCAAAAACAAACTATGGCAAAAGAATCAGTAAAAGCCCGCCAGCGCAAACGCGAACACCTTGTAGCAAAATATGCTGCTAAGCGTGCTGCACTTAAAGCTGCTGGAAATCTGGAAGCTCTTGATAAACTTCCAAAGAATTCTTCGGCTGTGCGCCTTAGAAACCGTTGTCAACTTACAGGTCGTCCGCGTGGTTATATGCGTTATTTCGGTGTATGCCGTAATACGTTCCGTGATATGGCATTAGACGGCAAAATACCCGGTGTGCGCAAAGCTAGCTGGTAAATAGTGTCGGCCGGCAGATACATTTTAGCATTTGCAGGTAGCGACAAAAGTTTCAAAGTCAGAGGATGTACTTCTGATACTCGTAACAAATTTTATTTACAAAAACACCTTTAAAAAAAATGGTAACAGATCCAATAGCAGACTTCCTGACCCGTATCCGTAACGCTCAAATGGCCCGTCATCGTGTGGTAGAAATACCAGCTTCGAATGTTAAGAAGCGCATGACAGAAATACTTTACGACAAGGGTTATATACTTAAGTACAAGTTTGAAGATGACAGCAAGCAGGGAATTATCAAGATAGCACTGAAATATGATCCTACTTCTAAAGAACCGGCTATCAAGTCTTTAGAGCGCATTAGCCGCCCGGGTCTTCGCCAGTATGCTAAGCCAGCTGAAATACGCAGAGTACAGAATGGTTTGGGTATAGCAATCGTTTCTACATCAAAAGGTGTAATGACAGATAAAGAAGCCCGTACACAGAATGTAGGTGGTGAAGTAATGTGTAATATTTATTAATAATTGAACGGAAGGTTTTGAATTTTTATTTAGTTCAACTTCTACAATATACAACAAGCTGACAATATAAAGTTCTCTATACGGTAACTGAAAACAGCGTTTTATTTATTTTTTAATAATTTTTTATGTCACGTATAGGTAAGAAAGTAATCACATTGGCAAAGGGTGTTACGTTAACAGTAACTCCTGCTAATGAAGTAGTAGTAAAAGGACCGAAAGGCGAATTGCGTCAGGCGATTGATAGAGATATCAAAATCAGGATTGAAGGCGACGAAGTATTTGTAGAGCGTCCTACCGACCAGATTCGTCATCGTGCATTGCATGGCCTATATCGTTCTTTGCTGGCAAATATGATAGTCGGCGTTACAGAAGGTTTCAAGAGAGATTTGGAGTTGGTGGGTGTAGGTTATCGTGCGGCTGTTACTGGTCAGCAGATAGATCTTGCGCTTGGTTTTTCTCACAATATCATTTTTGAATTGCCTAAAGAAATCAAGGCGTCAGCTACCGCGGAAAAAGGTAAGAATCCTACCATTTCACTTGAGTCTAATGACAAACAGTTGTTGGGTCAGGTAGCATCAAAGATACGTAGCTTGCGTAAACCAGAACCATACAAAGGAAAAGGTGTTCGTTATATGGGTGAGGTTGTTCGTCGCAAAGCTGGTAAGTCTGCTGGTAAGTAGTAGGTTAGTCAGTTAAAAGGTTAACACAGAGCAGATTTTAGTGTTAATAAAGTATATAGTTAATAAGTTTAAACTCCGGTAGCCTCCTTATAAAATAGGGGAGCCCGTAACAAAAAACACAAATAAAATGGCACAAGATAAAAAAGTAGTTCGCCGCCAGAAACTTCGTTGGCGCATACGGGCCAGAGTAACCGGCACCGCACAAAAACCAAGGCTTTCTGTGTTTCGCAGCAACAGCGATATCTATGCACAGTTGATAGATGATACAACTGGTAACACGCTTGCGTCTGCTAACTCCCGTCAGAAGGAAATCGCAGCAATACAGGGCAATAAAGTAGAGAAGTCACTTAACGTTGGCAAATCACTTGCTCAAAAAGCAGTTGCACTTGGATTATCGTCTTGTGTGTTTGATCGTGGTGGTTATTTGTATCATGGTCGTGTAAAGGCCATAGCAGATGGTGCGCGCGAGGGTGGATTGAAATTTTAATAAACATAAACAAAATAATTAGTGTCTGGGTTTCGGCCAAAAGTCTTGTAAGATTCAGTACACTCAGCTAATAAAAATTGTATGAAGACACAATTCAATCGCGTTAAAGGTGGAGACCTGGATCTTCAGGAAAAAGTAGTAGCAATAAACCGTGTGGTAAAAACCACGAAAGGTGGACGTGCATTTAGTTTTTCTGCGCTTGTAGTGGTAGGTAATGGCAACGGAGTTGTTGGTCATGGTCTAGGCAAAGCAAAAGAAGTTCAGGAGGCAATCACTAAAGGTATTGATGATGCAAAAAAGAACCTTATCAAAGTTCCTGTAATGCATGGTACTATTCCTCATGAGCAGTTTGCAAAAGAAGGTGCTGCAAAGGTGATGATTCGTCCGGCAGCCCATGGTACCGGTGTAATAGCCGGAGGTAGCATGCGTGCAGTACTGGAGTCAGTAGGTATTACTGATGTTCTTTCAAAGTCATTGGGTTCTGCTAATCCGCACAACGTGGTTAAAGCTACTTTCACTGCGTTGGGAATGCTTCGTGAGCCGGTAGAAGTCGCCCGTGATCGTAATATTAGTCTTAAGAAAGTATTTAACGGGTAATTTGAAAAGAGGAATTAGTAATTGGGAATTAGAATAATAGCTTTCTACTTTCTGCTTTCTACTTTCTATTTATTTTTTTGAATTTTGAATTTGAAAGTTATGTCAAAGATAAAGATAACACAGGTAAGAAGCGGTATTGACCGTATGGAACGCCAGAAGCGCACGCTTGTTGCATTGGGTCTTCGTAAGGTGAACCGCAGTGTGGAGGTAGAAGCTACACCACAGATACTGGGTATGGTTCAGGCCGTACACCATTTAGTAAAAGTAGAAGAGGTAAAATAATATTTTCAACTGATTTGCGAGCGGTTTTACATTCCGCGCAAGTTCAAAAATTGTAAAAAATGCAATTACACAATCTGAAACCTGCAGAAGGTTCTACAAAGAAGGGAAAGCGTATTGGTCGTGGCGAAGGTAGTGGTCATGGTGGTACTGCTACAAAAGGTAACAAAGGACAGCAGTCCCGTACCGGTTATCAGGCAAAAAGAGGTCATGAAGGTGGCCAGATGCCAATTCAGCGTCGTATGCCAAAGCGTGGATTTAAGAATCCATTCCGTGTTGAATACAAAGTATTTAACCTTGGTCAGATAGATTTTCTTGTTGAAAAATACAGTCTGCCAGAATTCACACCAGATATTCTGTACATTAACGGTCTTATTAACCGTACCGACTTAGTAAAGATACTAGGTAGTGGTGAAGTGAAAACCACTATATCCTTCAAAGTAAATGCAGCAAGCGCAAAAGCTAAAGAAGCAATTGCAGCTGCCGGAGGCACAATAGAAATTCTTTAAGATAACAAGACGCATTTTTTGGTTAAATGCGTCTTTTATCGTTTATTCGCATTTCATTTTTGATTAACAACAGTTACTGTGAAGAAACTTATTGATAAACTGAAGAATATCTGGAGCATTGACGAGCTACGCAAGCGGATTGTTTACACAATAGTCCTTATACTTGTTTACCGCGTTGGTTGTTATATAGCTTTACCAGGTATCAACCCTTCAAAGTTAGTAGACGAACAAGGTCCGGGAGGAATTCTTGGCATCCTGAATATGTTCGCAGGTGGTGCTTTTAGCCGTGCCTCCATTTTTGCGTTAGGTGTAATGCCGTATATATCTGCTTCTATCTTTATGCAGTTGGCAGGTATTGTAATACCACAAATTGCAAAAATGCAGAAGGAAGATAGTGGTCGTCGTAAGATCACCACTTATACCCGCTACCTTACTGTTATTGTTACAGCATTTCAGGCGAGTGCCTATGTTGCCTACCTTCGTTCGCCACAGTATTTGAGTGCATTGGCTCCTGATTACAGCACATTCATGTTCTGGATATCTACAGTTGTGGTACTTACAGCCGGTACATTGTTTGTAATGTGGCTTGGTGAGAAAATTACAGATCGCGGTATTGGTAATGGTACTTCTTTAATCATCATGGTAGGTATATTGGCTCGTTTTCCTCACTCTATAGTACAGGAATTCAGTCAGAAGAATGTAGGTGGTGGTGGTGGATTGCTTATATTCCTCATTGAGATCGCAATCTTCATAGCAGTTATTATTGGTCTTATCCTTCTTACTCAGGGAGTACGTAAAATACCTCTTAATTATGCCCGCCGTATTATAGGAAATGCTAACAATGCTAAAGATGTAAGTGGTGGATCTCGTGATTTTATACCATTGAAAGTGAATTCTGCAGGTGTTATGCCTATCATCTTTGCTCAGGCAATGATGTTTATTCCTACCATTTTTACAGGTTTTTCTACCAATGAGAAAGCTGCGGGTTTCATACAGGCGTTATCAGATAACCGTTCTTTGTGGTACAACCTTATTTATGCTATTCTGGTTATCGCATTTACTTACTTCTACACGGCACTTATTTTTAATCCGACAGAAATGGCTGATAACCTGAAGCGCAACAACAGTTTCATACCAGGTGTAAAACCAGGTGAGGATACAGCTAATTACATTGCTACTATCATGGACCGTATTACATTGCCAGGTGCGTTCTTTCTTGCCATAGCAGGTATATTGCCGGGTATCGCTTCTTTACTAGGTGTTACCAGTGGATTTGCATCTTTCTTTGGTGGCACGTCCATGCTGATAGGTGTAGGTGTAATACTGGATACACTGCAGCAGGTAGAAAGTTATCTTCTGATGAACCATTATGACGGTCTGATGAAGACAGGCCGTATAACAGGTCGTACAGTATCGGGTACCGGAACAGGTACTACAAGAAGTGTATCTGCTTAGTAGTTCATTTCTGATTTAGTGTTAACTTTCATAAGAATAAATGATTCATATACGGAGCAGAGAAGAGATTGAGATAATGCGTAAAAGTGCTCTAATGGTTTCTGCCACCTTAACCGAGGTGGCAAAACTTTTAAGGCCCGGTATCACTACTCTTTCTATTGACAGGATGGCTGAGCAGTTCATCAGGGATAATGGTGGTATACCTTCATTTAAAGGTTATCATGGTTTTCCGGCATCACTTTGTATTTCCGTAAATGATATTGTTGTTCATGGTATTCCCGGGGCTTATGAGTTGAAAGACGGAGATATAATATCTGTCGATTGCGGTTTTTATAAGAATGGTTACCATGGTGATTCAGCTTACACTTTTGCGATAGGCAATGTGCAGCCTGAAGTACTGCAGTTGCTCAAAATCACTAAGGAGTCTGTGTTCAAAGGTGTGGAGCAGGCAAAAGATAATAATCGTGTAGGAGATATTGCCTATGCGATAGAGCATTTTACTTCCAGAGTTAATCCATATGGTGTAGTAAGAGAACTGGTGGGGCATGGTGTGGGTAGAGATCTGCATGAGGACCCACAGGTGCCTAATTATGGACGTCGGGGTGAAGGAAAGCGGCTAAAGGACGGCATGGTACTGGCTATTGAGCCTATGATAAACCTTGGTACTAAAGAGGTCTATACCTGGGATGACGGATGGACAGTATCTACGAAGGACAAAAAAGCATCTGCACATTTCGAACACACTACTGCTGTAAGAAAAGGAAAGGGTGAGCCTTTATCTTCATTCGCACCAATAGAGATTGCAGAGACAGCAAATATAGAGCTTAACAGCAGCTACTACACTTTGCCTGCTGCGGGCGTATTAGCTTAAACATTTCCTCATTTTTTATTTCAGTTTCAGGTGGTTAAAACAGTCTTTCTGTTTTAGTTGTTTTGCTTGTACTATTTCAGCTGCTTCTTATCTGAGTTTTTGAATTTTAGTCCTGTCTAAATGCATGATTACAACATCATAATAATTCCAACATTCAACTTATCTTAGCGTTTTACAAAAAGGGTTAGGATATGCAGATGTATGAAGTTAATAGTGATTCTGATAGACGTGCTTTTCTGGAGGTTGCAGTTGCAATTTATGCAAATGACCCTAACTGGATAAGGCCGCTGGATAAGGATATTGAGGGGGTATTTGACCAGCAAAAAAATAAGTTTTTCAAAAGGGGTGAATGTAGCAGGTGGCTGCTAAAAGATGAAAGCGGAAAATGTGTAGGCAGAATAGCTGCATTTGTAAACAGACAGTATAAGCAAGAGCAGCCAACAGGCGGCATAGGGTTCTTTGAGTGCGTTGATAATTTTGAGTGTGCTTCTTTCATGTTTGACCATTGTAAAAAATGGCTGCAGGAGCGTGGTATGGAGGCTATGGACGGACCCATTAACTTTGGTGAGCGTGATAAGTGGTGGGGGTTACTTACCGATGGATTTTATGCGCCATTGTATGGATTGAACTACAATCCTCCCTACTATGTAGATCTGTTTGAGCGATATGGTTTTCAGCGTTATTTCAACCAGATATGTTTTGCGCTGAAAGTAAAAGACCGGCTTAGCGATAAGTTTTATGAGCGGCATGCAGTATATGCGGCAAATCCGGATTATTCAGCAAAACATATCAGTAAAGCGCAATTAGAGAAGTTTGCCAAAGATTTCACCTACATCTATAACAAAGCCTGGGCGGGGCACGGCGGAGGCAAGACACTTGAGGAAAAAGGTGTACTGAAAATGTTCAAAACCATGAAGCCGGTAATGGATGAAAAGCTTATCTGGTATGTGTATCACAAAGAAGAGCCGATAGCCATGTGGATCAATATTCCTGATTTGAATCAGTATTTCAAATTCATGAATGGTAAGTTTGGCTTGATTGAAAAACTGAAGTTTTTGTACTTGAAGAACTTTGGCAAATGCAATCGTTTTGTGGGAATTGTATTTGGTGTGATACCTGATTTTCAGGGTAAGGGTATAGATGGCTATATGATAGTGGAAGGGGCCAAAGTAATACAGCCAATGGGCAAATATGAAGATTATGAAATGCAGTGGATTGGCGATTTTAATCCTAAAATGCTGAATATAGCTGAAGGACTGGGAACAAGCCGCAGCAGGAACTTAGCAACTTACCGTTACCTGTTTGACCGAAATAAGGAATTTGTTAGACATAAAATTTTATAAAAAGGCGAAAATATGTATTCATATCTTGCATTAGGCGATTCTTATACCATAGGTGAGCAGGTGCCGCCGGAAGACAGTTTCCCGTTCCAGACTGTGCATCTGCTTCGGGGTATGAAAATGGAAGTTGCAGATCCGGTCGTAATTGCTGTTACCGGCTGGACTACCGACGAGCTTGCTGCAAGTATCAGAGAGCACAATATCAATGAGACATTTTCAATAGTATCTTTATTGATAGGTGTAAATAATCAATACAGGAGGCGGAGTATTGAAAACTACAGAGAGGAGTTTCAGCAATTATTGAACCAGTCTATATCTTTTGCCGGTGGTGTACCTCAAAGAGTATTTGTACTGTCTATACCAGACTGGGGCGTTACGCCTTTTGCAAAAGACAGGGACAGGATGCAGATTGCCAGAGAAATAGATGCGTATAACGCGGCATGTAAAGAAATAGCATTGGCAGCAAATTGTCACTATTTAGAGATAACAGAAAGCACGCGCACTCATGGGAATGATGCCGCATTTCTGGTAGCTGATGAGCTGCACCCGTCGGGCAAAGAGTATGGTATATGGGCCCGTAAGCTAGCAGATAAAGCGGCAGGGGTATTTCAATGGCAGCATAAGTAAATTCATATTTCCGGATACTCAATGAGCACAACAGACAACTCTATACTGGGCTTGAAAATGCCAACGGACCCCCGCTGGGTGGATCTTGCATCGGTATCACTAAAAGAGATACTGACAGACCATGCTTTTTGTGAGCAGAAGGCTGCAACGCAGTGCATATCGCTGATACAGTTATATTCTGATAGGGAGGAACTGGTAAGTGCACTGTCACCAATAGTTACAGAAGAGTGGGGGCACTTCAGAATGGTGTGGGCAGAGATGAAAAAGCGCGGTTTTGTATTGAGTAAACAACGTAAGGATGAGTATGTGAACTTGCTGCTGCAGCGCCAGCCTAAAGATATACCAGCCGGTGAAAAAATGCTGCAGAAGCTGGTGATATGTGCACTGATAGAAGCACGCAGTTGTGAGCGATTCAGATTGCTTTCTGAGCATCTGGAAGATGAAAATCTCCGTCATTTCTATCATAAATTTATGGTATCAGAAGCTGGGCATTATCGCTTATTTATAGACCTTGCCACTCTTTACTACCCGGCTGAAAAAGTTCGTGAAGTCTGGCTTTTCTGGTTGGCAACCGAAGAAAAGATTCTGAAATTGCTCACTCCACGAGGGGACAGAATTCACTAACTACCGTTTTCTACAACTTATGTATCTCATAAGTCGGGTATGCTATGCATTCGCCCAAGCTGACTAAAAACAGATGCAATATACTGATGGAAGCTGCCGTATTTATTCCGTTTCTGGTATACAGAATGCACATCCCGATTTACCATACAGATGTATACAATTGTTTATCCGGTTATGCGAATGTTAATGATAGAAAAAATGATAATATTATGATGTTGTTTTGTAGATTTGCCATCTTGATTTCAATAGGTTCCCAAGTTTAAATCAATCAGATATTAACTGATGGATATTTAAGTCACAATGAGCACATTAAAGTCAATAACCTGAAAAAATATGAAAATGAGAAAACTATTATTCTTGCCATTATTATTTACTTTGTTGGTTACTGTATCTAATGCCCAGTCCGTTATTTCGCCATACACTATCTCTACTCTTACAAGTAGTCTGGGTGGCGATGCGGTAACAATTGCAATAGATTCGGTTACGGGCGATATATATTGCACGGACGAGAACTCTGAAGGTACACTGAGAAAAGTAACACTGTCCGGAGGAGTAAGTACACTATCTACAAACTTTGTTACCAGTACAGTGAATCACTGGCTCCCCTATATCAGAACCGGTATTGTTTATTATGGTGGCAGCATTTATACATTTTGCCCCAGTAACATTACTGATGCACTTTCTATAGTAAAATATAATCCTGCCACAAATACTACGTCTATAGAGCATACGCCTTCCACATCTGTTTTTGGATATGAGAATGGAGCAGTAGTAGTAAATGGTGTGATGTATATGACCGACGGCGATGGCGCATCGAACAGTATCTACAAGTACAATTTTGTTACACATTCATTTACTGTGTTAGGTGAAGGTGGTGCGCTGCCATCGAGCAGTTATGAGGCATTAAGGTATTGCCATGCCACCGGAAAAATGTATTACGGGGGCTCTGGTGGCGATGGAGGTAATAAGTTGTATGAGGTGAATATGACTACAGGAGCCTTAACGCTCATAAGCACAGAGTTTTATACCAGTTATGCGAAATTTACCATCGACCCATCCGGCAACTATGCATTGGTATATGATGGCAGTACTATAGTTACAAGAATTGATCTTTCTACCGGTTCATCATCGGCATTTGCCAGCGACCTTACAGGTAGTACTATAAGTGATTTGGAGTTTGGTACATCTTCTGCTGGTAGCGGCAAGAGCCTTTACATTGGCGCTCCGGGTACTATTTATGAAATACCTTATACTGTTGGTAATACAGCACCATCATTTACAGGTGGTGCCATTCAGACATTTACTGTTTGTGCAGGGGCAACAGCTACTTCTATCAATTCTTTAATTACGGTTGATGATGTAGATTCATTTCAAACATTGACATGGACAGTTGCTGATGCACCTGCACATGGATCTGTATCTACCGGCACTACTAGTGCATCAGGCATGGGTGTTAGTCCTACCGGTTTTACATTTACTCCTGCATCGGGGTATGCAGGTGCAGATACCTTTACAATACAAGTAGCAGATGGTGCGGGTGGCACAGACATTCTTACGATAGCTGTAGACATAATAGGTGTAGGAACCGTACCTGCTATTTCAGGTACATCTACCTTTTGTACCGGCAGTAGTACTTCACTTTCGAATGCAACAAGCGGTGGTACCTGGTCGTCATCTAACACCTCGATAGCAACTGTTGATGGCGATGGTGTCGTTTCCGGTGTGTCTGGTGGTACTGCTGCTATAACCTATACTGTTACTGAATTGTGCGGTTCGGCATATGCAGCAAGAGTTGTTGCTGTAGTTAGCCTGCCTGCGCCAATAAGTGGTACAGCTTCTGTGTGCGAAGGTGCAACAACTGCACTTACCTGCAGTCCGGGTGGTGGTAGCTGGGAGTCAGCTGCTACTTCTGTTGCAAACATCGGGTCTACCGGTGTGGTTACCGGAGTTTCTGCGGGCACTGCATTAATATCGTATATCGCTACTACGGGATGTGCATCTACCCAAATAGTTACTGTAAACGCAACGCCTACAGCAATCACAGGTTCGTTGGGAATATGCGTAGGCACAAGTGCTTCATTAGCTTCTACCCCTACCGGAGGTACATGGGCCGTTACTTTTTCTACAAGAGCAACTGTTAACAGCACCACCGGCCTGATAACAGGTGTATCTATAGGTACAACTCCTATTACCTACACAGCCGCCGGGTGTCGCACTATATCAACAGTTACCGTAGCAGCTACTCCTGCTGCAATAGGCGGCACACTGACACTATGCGCAGGTAGTACTACCAGCCTTACATCTGCCACAACAGGCGGAACGTGGAGCAGTAGTAATGAGGCAATAGCTACGGTAGCATCAGGTACCGGAATAGTAACGGGCGTAAGCACCGGTACAGCAATCATAAGTTATTCAAAAGGTGGTTGCGAGAGAACTGCAATAGTAACTGTAAATGCTGCCCTTGGTGCTAATACAGGCAGCAGCACGGTATGTGTAGGGCAGAGTACGGATCTTAATAATGCAACCAGTGGTGGTACATGGAGCAGCAGCAATACTACCAGAGCTACAGTAAATGCTACTACCGGTCTTGTAGCGGGTGTGAGTGCCGGAACAGTGAATATATCTTACAGAGTAGGAGTGGGTTGCTATAGTATTACTGAAGTAACAGTAAATGCCGCACTGAGCAGCATATCAGGAACAGCAAGTGTATGCCCCGGCGCCACTACAACATTAACGCATGCCGATGCCGGAGGTGTATGGAGCAGCGGCAATATAACCAGAGCTACAATTGATGCCAGCACAGGTGTAGTAAGCGGTGTAAGTGCGGGTACTGTATTTATAACTTATACACTTGGAGGCTGTTTCAAAACAACAATGGTAACCGTAAATACAGCACCCGGAGCGATAGGAGGTACGGCATCTGTGTGTGAAGGCGGTACAACAACACTTACATGCAGCCCAACCGGGGGTACATGGAGCAGCAGTGCTACAGGTACAGCTACCATATCTACATCGGGCGTAGTAACCGGTATAGGCGCTGGTACTGCAACCGTTAGCTATACGCGTCTTGGATGTGCTGCCACCCGTGCGGTGACAGTAATAGCGGCACCCGGCAGCATTGGCGGCACTTTGTCTGCCTGCATCGGTACGACTACAACTCTTACTGCAACTCCCGGTGGTGGCACATGGACGAGTGGTAACCCAGCCAGAGCAACTATAGGTGCAGCAACAGGCGTAGTGACCGGAGTAAGTGCTGGTACAGTTTTAATCACCTACGCAATGTCAGCTACTTGTCGCGTGACTGCAACCGTGACAATTAATGCTGCGCCCAGCTCTATTTCTGGTACACTCACTTTATGCTCAGTATGTAATACTACGTTGAGTTCGGCCATAGGCGGAGGTGTATGGAGTAGCAGCAATGGCTCGGTGGCTACGATAGGTGCAGCGACCGGAATAGTATCAGGTGTCAGCGTAGGAACAACAACTATCAGTTATGTAGTAGGTGGTTGTTTGGTTACCGCCGTAGCTACCGTAAGTCCGTCTATAAGTCCATCTTTTGGTACACCTGTAGTATGTGCAGGGCAGACAAACTCTACGCTGAGTAACCCTGTGCCGGGTGGTACATGGAGTAGCGGTAATATATCGATTGCAACAATAAATGCGGCAACTGGTGTTCTTACCGGTGTAGCAGCAGGCAATGCCAACATCACCTATACAACATCGCCGGGTATATACACCATAATAGTTGCAACAGTAAGTGCAATGATGTCGCCGAATGTAGGAACTACCAGTATTTGTCCGGGTAATACTACTACGCTCACAAATGCAACCTCTGGCGGTGTATGGAGCAGCAGCAACACGCTCAAAGCAACAGTAGTGCCCGGAACCGGAGTAGTAACCGGAATAACAGGAGGTACAGCCACCATCTCTTATGAAGTGAATGTAGGTTGTTATAGTGTGAGTACGATTACCATCAATAATGCGCCAAATATGACCGGAGCTGCAAATGTGGTCAACGGTTCGTCAACAACATTTGGTGGCAGCCCCGGAGGTGGTACATGGAGTAGTGCAAATGCAGCTGTGGCATCGGTATCGGCATCAGGTGTAGTTACCGGAAATAGCGTGGCAGCTACTACGATTACTTATACGTTAGGTACAGGATGTTTCAATACCAGAGGTATCAATGTTCTTGCTGCAAGACCTGGCGGCCCGGTGGTTAGCGAGGTTGCACAATCAGGAGTGCTGAAAATATTCCCCAACCCAACCACAGGCATACTGACAATAAGTGCCCCGGTAGCCGGAACATTTGCGGTGTACACAATAGCCGGGAAGGAAGTGGCTCTATACGCTGTAAATGCGTCAGCGAACATTGTTACATTATCGTCAAATCTTGCAGCGGGCATTTATATGTGCCGTTTCATGGGAGAAGATGGAACAACGTCCATAGTTCGTCTGGTGTATGAGCGATAGTGGTTAATAGGTTAAAAGGTGCTAGACCAGGGATCTTTTCCCGCGGCTGGCACCTTTTGCATTGTGATATTGAGGTAGAAGATGTTCAGATTTGTTGTTCCCTTATGTGGCTAAAGCAGAAGATGTGTTACTGACTGAAAACGGCTCAAACCATTGAAATATCCCGATTGAATGCGCCGGAAGACATACATCATATACCCAACAAATTGAGTTGAGGGTGCAGCTCATTGAATTGCTTTGTATAACTGGCGAAATTGGCGTTTTTACTGTTAACTTTGAACTTGCTTTTTTGATTTGTGCTTAGTTTACACCCTATTTAATACTAATATTTAGATATTAAGAAGTTGATACTGTGAAAGTGATTAAGATTGTTGTAGTATTTATTTTTTTGTTGGGTTTGATTGTGCAGGACACTTCAGGTCAGATCGATTCTGTTTTTACGGTGCCATATCCTGAGCGCTATCTGGCTGTTAATAAGTTTATTTCAGCAGGCAGAGATTCGGCAAATGATGCAAAAACAACAAGATTGCTTCTAAAAGAAGCCAGAGAAAATAATGAACCATGTGATATACTGAATATTGAACGGGCAATTTTGATTATAGATCATATGTGGCGTGTAGATACCGCCAATTTGACCAAAAGGGCTGAAAAACTGATACGAGAGGCTGAAATGGCCGGCTGCCATCCTGTAGTGGCCTTTGTTTTTGAGACTTTGGGGGATTATTACTATGAAAACCATAATTACGTTCGCGCATTTGAATATTATCTGAAATCTTATGATTATTATCACAATTTATATAGTGGTGAGTTCCCGGATATGTCCGAGAGCCAATTAGCGCTGGCGGGTGCATATTATACATTCAACGATTATAATAAATCGTTGCGTTACAGTAAAGAGATAGCATTAAATGGTACAAAAAAGGCACCCTGGACAGACATACTAATACATGATATGGTGGGTACGTCTTATCTTAAGTTACATCAGTTTGACTCGGCGGTGCTTTATTTTCAGAAGACTTTTGCGCTTGCCCCCACCTATCATAGCATTCGCGGAGCAACAGCCTGGAAGGGAGTAGCCAGAGGTAAAATTGGCCTCGTTTATTTCGAACAAGGAAAATATCAAGAGGCTGTCCCTTATCTTAAAGACGGTGTTGCGTTATGTTCCGAAGGCAATGATCCTGTCAATGTTGCACCATTCGCAGTATCTCTTTTCAATATTTATCTTTCACAAGGCGATGTGGCTGAGGCTAAACAATATTTGCTTATGGCTCAACAAGCAACATACAATTCAAAAAAGCTACAGAATTACCATAAGTTGTATATGGCATTATCATCCTACTACAGATCGGTCGGAAATTTTGTACTTACGCTCAGTTACATTGATTCAACCATTATTTATAAAGACAGTATCGACGCCATAATAGATGTTAATAAAAAGAATATGGCAGAGCTTCGTGTTTCAGATGAACGTCAGGCCATGTTAAAGAGAATAGCTGACGACGAAAAACAAAGGCAGATATTAATAAGAAATGAACTGATAATAATAGCTGTTATGCTTATGTTGTTCATTTTGTTGTTTTACAACCGCAAATTGTTGATGCAAAAATATCAAAGGCAGCAATTAATAGCTGAAAAAAACATAGCTGAAACAGAACTGAGTAATGCGATAAAACAATTTTCCAGTCTAAAAAAGAACATTGCAGAGAAAAATGAGTTGATAATATCGTTAGAAAAGGTGGTCAGCGGCAATAGTGATTCTGATCTTATTGCAAAATTACAACAAAGTACTATTCTTACTGAAGATCAGTGGGATGAGTTTCGCAGGCATTTTGAAAAAGTGCATCCTGGATTTTTAAACAAGCTCAAGGAAAAGCTACCAGAACTTTCTCCTGCGGAAACACGATTTATGGTGCTCGCAAAACTAAATTTCAATAATAAGGAGATGGCTGCCATTCTCGGCGTCAGCAATCAGGCCATCCGCACTACCTGGTACCGATTGCGTAAAAAACTAAGCTTGCCAGAAGAAGGCACTATCGAAGAGCTGGTTGAAAGAATATAATGTTAGCCATTATTTACATTTTCCATTCATTATGTCACAGTTTTATTATATTATAATGTATTATTACATATACAATTGATTGATTATCAATACTGAATTTTCTGTGACGCATTTGTGACGTTGTTTATTTGGTTTCTTCTGTGTGCCTTTTTATGTTTGGAGTATAGTTTGTCACGAGCAGATGAATTGATTTGAATTACGCCTGTGCAAGCAGTAAATATGTAAATTATATTAGTTTATAACAAAGCCCAAATATTCCATTTTTTGAGTTTTGGTTAGATACTTCTAACGAATAAATAACTTTAAAATAACAAAATATCCTTCATATTATGATTGCATTGTTGAATAATGTCGGGTTTCGAGCGTATTTTTATCTGTTCTAAGGATAGCTTGGTGAATTGTAGGTCTTTTTGTTTTACTGCTTGGCGTATCAGTATTTATGCAGAATATAAGTTAAGTGTTTTTTTAATTCAATATTTATTTTATTTTCTAACAACAAAAATAGTATCAATGAAAGGAAATGAAGCTATTTACTGTGACTTGGCCTAAAAATATTGCAGCTCGGATTTAGGTTCAATTTGGATGTCCTGATTACGCGTTACAATTTCCGGGATTATAAATAAAAAGGGTATATTGTATATAAGGGTTTTGTGACTGATGGCAGGAAAATGGTAATTGTAGTATTTGGTTGTCGATTGTAGAAAGAATTTATTTTATCACCATTAAAAAAACTAAATAAAGGGCAAAGTGCAAATATCCTATTATGGAAATAGATATGAAATATGAAAGCTTGTCCACGAACCAGAAAAAGAACTATGAATTAAATCGTACAATTATTTGCAGGAAATGACACGAAATTAAAAACGGATGGGATGTAAATCTTTGTGTTTCTGTCGAAATAGACGTGAAAAAGTTGAAAGTGTTACTTTGATGAGTCTATAAAAAAAGGTACTCAACAATGAAAAAAGAAATTGAATTTCTTCACCCAAAAAGCAAAAAAAATTAAATTTATGCAAACTAAAAAAATCAGGTTTATTTTTCAGTTTATGATGTTCTTCGCTACATTTTTTTCTGTAGCAAGAGCACAAACGCCAGGTGGTTTAACCGCCTCTGATCTGAACAGTATTGTTCAAAAATGTATTGATTTACCGGGGATTCAAACTTTCTATCCGGCTGATGGAAGTGGTCATTTAAATCAGATTAATATTGTCAATTATCCGTATGTTTTCCCTTCAGGAATGACTGTGTCTAAAGACGGACAGGCAGTAGAATTTATTTCAAACGAATCTTTTTCTAAAAGCCCGGTTGCTGAATACTTTATGTTCAGGCGTATTATGCAAACCGGAACTACGGTAAAGCTTATAGGTAATTACTACTATACGGTTAGTGGAAATCATTTAAACAAGTCAATCGCCATTGATTACTCACAAAGTGCTGGCGTATGGACAATTACTAACTCAACAATAAATTGATAATAATATGAAAAAAATTACTAAACTAGTATTAGGATGTTTGTTGATGCTTTTGATAGGCGTCAACACCAAAAGTAATGCTCAAGCCATTACGAATGGGGGATTTGAAACCGGTTCTATAAGTCCATGGGTAGGTTCATCTCTTGTAACCGTGAGTTCCGGTTTTACAGAGTTATCATGGACAATTGTTCCATCGGGCACAGGTATGGCAAGAATTGAGCCTACCCCAGGTACAAGTGTGTTGAGAGCCACCGCGGAGTCTAATCTAGGTTTAACTGCCGGTTCATTGGTTGCGCTGAACAGTTCAATTTTTGGCAGTGGACCCAGTCAGACTTCGACCAACTTTGGTACAATGACTCAAACAATAACGTTAGCCGCAGGGCAAACAATTGTTGCTTATTGGAATTATGTATCACGGGATTACACTCCGTATAATGACGGTTTTATGGCAACCCTTGTAGGACCTTCTTATCAACAAATAAAGGTTTTAGCCATGACTGCTAACGCTTACGGAACAGGCGCAGTAGTGACTGGTAGTTACGGTAGCACAGGCTGGTTTCCAGTAACATTTACTGCCGGAGCAGCGGGAACGTATACGTTAGGTTTTGCATGCTGGAATGCGCAAGATCAGGGACTCTCTCCTATTGTAAGTATTGATAATGCTGCAGGTGGTACATCTGCTCCCGGTGCCCCAGTTGTCACTACTTCTACTATTACTGCTACAAGCTGCACAACTGCAACTTGTGGTGGCAATGTAACGAGCGATGGCGGTACTTTTGTTACAGCCAAAGGTGTATGTTGGAATACTACAGGGTCACCTACCTTGGCTGACTCACACACAACTGATGGAACAGGTGCAGGTTCATTTACTTCTTCTATTACCGGATTAGGTGCAGGTACTTATTATGTTAAGACTTATGCCACTAACTCTGTAGGTACAACTTATGGTCCTGAAGTAACAATAGCTACTTCACCTACTATATCCGGTACTTTGTCAATGTGCGCAGGCAGCACTTCAAGCCTTACGGCTGCCGGCACAGGAACATGGTCTAGTTTGAACACCAGCGTTGCTACGGTGGGTACATCAGGTATTGTTAGTGGTCTTACTGCAGGTACGGCTGAGATCAAATTTGTTACTTCCGTTTGCGAAGTATCAGCGATAGTAACTGTAAATGCGTCACCTGCTCCTACAGGTACACTATCGGTATGTGTAGGCGGTACAACAACGCTTACGGCCGGTACCGGTGGTGGCAGTTGGAGTAGCGGATCTACAGGTATTGCTACAGTTGTTTCAGGTGTAGTAACCGGAGTGTCTGCAGGTACGGCTATAATTAGTTATAGTAATGCCGGTTGTTTGTCAACTGTTACTGTTACTGTAAATGCACTTCCTTCAATAACTACAGAAGAGTCTGTATACATTTGCCCTGCGGCAACTTATACACTTACAGCTTCAATGTCAGGTGGTACCTGGGGTAGTTCGAATGTTGCTGCGGCAACAGTAGGAATGACATCCGGTATTGTTACCGGAGTTGCTACTGGTTCTACGTCTATATCTTATACAGTGGCAGGTTGTGTATCTGAGCCATTCCATGTAGGAGTGTTGCCAGCTACAGAGGCGCCAACTGTTGAGGGTGAATCATCAGTATGTGTTGGTAGTTCTATATCTCTTTCTTCATCTACGGAGTCAGGCACCTGGTCAAGTAGCAATACATCAGTAGCTACTGTAGAAGGTGGTATGGTATATGGTGTTAGCGGCGGTACAGCAGCAATCACATATTCTGTAACAGGCGATTGTGGTACAGCCTATGACGCCCACATTGTTACGGTAACTAGCTTGCCGGCCCCAATCAGTGGCCCATCATCAGTATGCGTTGGATCTACAATTACACTTACATCAAGTCCTGCAGGTGGTACCTGGAGCACATATTCTATGCTTGAGACTGGTCCGTCTACAGCAATAGTTGATGTAGTTTCGGTTGATGAAACTACCGGTGTCGTAACCGGCGTTAGTGCTGGTACAGCATTTGTTACGTATACAGCTCCTTCCGGATGCCATGTAACTACTGTTATTACAGTAGAAGAGCTTCCTGCTTCAATTACAGGTACAACGTCTGTATGTGTTGGTAGTACTACAACGTTGAGTTCAGCAACCGCCGGCGGATCATGGACAAGTAGTTTTACTTCCAAAGCCACAGTAGATGCCTCAACAGGTGTAGTAAGCGGTATTGCAACAGGTACAACAAGTATATCCTACACATTGTCTAGTGGTTGCCGTCGTAAGACAACAGTAACAGTAATAGCAACTCCTTCATCAATTACCGGTTCACTTTCATTATGTTCGGGCGGCACTACAACACTTTCATCAGCCACAACCGGCGGTAGCTGGAGCAGCAGTGATGATGGTGTTGCAAGTATCGATGCAAGTACCGGTATAGTAACCGGAACCGGAACAGGTACTGCGACGATTATGTACACAATAGGCGGTTGTTCTGTATCTGCCGTAGTTACAGTTGCGGGTAGTCTTACAGCCAGCACAGGATCATCAGTAGTATGTGTAGGTGGTTCAATAGCATTGAGCAATACGACAAGTGGTGGTGTATGGAGCAGCAGCGATGTAGCTATTGCAACAGTTACATCGAGTGGGGGTATTGTAACAGGAGTTAGCTCAGGTGTTGTAAGTATTACTTATACAGCAGGCGCGGGTTGTTATACCATCACCAATATGACAGTAAATGCAGCGGTATCGGATATCACCGGAACGACGTCCGTATGTCCTGGTCTGACCACAACGCTCAGTAATGCAACAAGTGGCGGCTCATGGAGCAGCAGCAATGAGACCCGTGCAACAGTAGATGCAGGTACAGGAGTAGTAACGGGCG
>JAIOYR010000053.1 GCA_021740995.1 Taibaiella sp. | reverse complement strand
GGGCTGTTCACTATGCTGCAGTTTATCTCACCGCAGTTGCTGGGGATATAAAAGTACCCCGATGCTCTGAACCACATGCCATAGCTATCCGTGCTGCCGGAAGTATTGATTGGTACAGTTTTTATTTTCCTTCCTGTCTGGTCATTCAGTTCCAGATTGATAGAAGGAGAGCGGTAGTCTTCCTTGCCTAACAAGAACCAGCAAGAGTACTCATACAATGCGCTATCAGCTGCAGGCAAGACGGATATTACAGCTATTATTCCGCTATCCTGTTTTATACATGGTGCTGACCCCGTTCCAAATAGTTTTTCAGTGGTTTTTGCCTCGTCATAATGATTTGTGTGCCACGTGCCGAAGCTACCTACACAAGTGTCAGCAGAGGTCATATATGGCAGTATCGTGTTGATAGTATCTGCATGGCGTTTGTCGTTTGCGGCCATGCGCTCAGGGTAGCAGGCATATACACTACAGTCAGAGAAGGTGCCAATATAATCAGCAGCCTGAAGCAGGTAAGCCTGATCAGGTGGAAGTGAATCATGGACGTGTCTGAGCAGTAGAAACGGCTTGTTGCTTTTCAACTCGCGGAGCAGTGGTTTTTCCGAATAAGGTCCGGCGGCTATTTTTGCCTGCTGTTGGGCGTGGTGCCATGACGAGCGTGCCATCATAGCGTTTATCATAGGTAGTTGTAGTTGCAATGATGCCTTGTACCCCAATGTCATGATCCAGCCCGGCTCGCCAACCCATATTTTGTCGGAGCCTATGTGGAAGTAAGGCAGCAAAAGTATAGCCTGAAAACTGTCTGATGTAAGCTGCTGTTCTTTAAGGAAAGATTCCCATTTTTGCTCGTACACAGAAAACATCATTTCATAATTGTACCTGCCCATATCGGCCACCTTTCTCGATGCACGCATGTAGCCGGCGGCTTCTATACTCCACACAGTCGCAGACAGCAGCAACAAGCTCCACGCCAGTTTTTTTCTGCCCAGCTTTATCAATTCGCCAAACCATTGATACAACGTAACCGCACTAAATACAGTAATGATAAAATAGAATATCCACGAAAACCTGCCCAAAGACCTGAACTGCTTGAAGATAATGAGATAGTCCATTAGCCATTGCAGGTTCATTTTCAACGGTATGCCCATACTTAGTACAAGAGCGGCAAAAGCCATAAACAACCATACGGGCGAGAAGGGAAGCCCGGGTGTGATTTGGGGTGCTGCTGCAGGAGTATACTTTTTTCTTAGCCAGGCTACAGGTACTGACAGTAGCAGTATTATTATAGGCACCAACCCTATATAAGTAAATCCCTCGCCACCATCTGCCGCAGCAGGTACCAGCGATTTATTTACTGCAAATTCCCAGAATGGCGAAAAGTAGGATGTAAGTATCTGTGGGATATTGGTATAGCTCTCTATAGGATTGTATGGTCTTGCAGCCCTGTCCTTGAGCGGGTCTGTGAGCTTCATTATAATCATCACCAGGCTGGGTATAGCTCCGGCGGCAATTATCAGCCCTGTCAGATGTTCTATTTTACTCTTTAATGCTTGATTGATAAAGATAAAGTAGCCAAGAGAATAAGTCATTACCCATACCAAAATGATACCGGCATAGTAGGGGTGCATAAATACTACGATGCACCCCATTAGAAAAATATAAACACAGTTGCGCCACTTTCCTTCCTGATGGTATGCCAGTGTCCAGTAGTAAAGCATGGGTAGCACGCACATCATTGCCAGAGCATAGTGTCCCCGTATTTTTATCCATTGGGGAGTGAGTATGCAAATGAGACCCGCAAATAGCATAGCTGCCAGCGGCGGTAAGCCTTGCCGAAGCAGGATTTTGTATACAAATACTACTGAAAGCACATAGCCAAGCCCTATAAGCAACCACAATGCTGTAAGTGCGGTAGGTGCAGTGACATTGCCTGTAGCTGCAAAAAACACAGACAAGAGCGGAAAACCATCTGTAAACACTATATGCTCTCCATAAGGGTAATTCATGCCGCTGAGCCAGATGCCGGTGCCGTACATGCTGTTGTACAGATAGGTGAATATGTTTTTGGCACCATCGCCGCCAAGCTCAGTAAGCACATGCCATGGCTCTGTAACTATATAAGACAGCCCCACTATGGTAAGGCAAACCGCAAATGCTACGGTTGCCAAAAGCCATAATGTGTGTTGTCGTTTGTTCATCGGTTTTTATTAAAAATCAACCGTAAGAAATTAAGTAATTCAGGTAGTAAAATACGGTAATTCATGCTGCGGAAACGTACGTTTTCTTTCAGTATTACCGGAACTGCCTTAATACGGTATTTTTTATCTTTGAAACTTTTGTAGATAAACTCGAGGTCAAAAAGGTATCGGTCTATAGTTGTAGTAAGAAAGTCGGGGGCAGCTACGCGCCTGAATCCCTTAAGTCCGCACTGTGTATCGGTGATAGGCATGGCCAGTAATAGCTGTATAAAGAATTGCAACAATCTGGAGATAATGCGTCGCATCAGCGGCACTTTTTTGTAATAAGCGGCATTCTTTACACCTGCGGCAATATCACATTCATTGGCTTGCAATTGCCGGTATACTTCATAGAGGCTGTCAGGTGTGTAGGGGAAATCGATATCGGTATAGAGTATTATGTCACCTGTAGCAGCAGCTACGCCCTTTCTGGTAGCATAACCTTTGCCTCTGTTTTCAGTGTAGCTGATGACTCTTACCGCAGGTATTTCTCTTTCCAGCATTGCTATACCGGCATCGGTGATGGATTCACTTTTTCCATCAAGCACTATTATCAACTCTACTATTCCCCTTAGTCGTCGCTGAAATTTTCTATAGTTTGCACATACTACATCTTCCCAGCCAGGCTGAGGGTTATAACAAGGCAAAACAAGAGATACCTGCATCCGTGCAAAAATAGGTATTATACCAACGGATAATAGTGAGCAATAGTACTAAAAGTATCAGTAAACACAGAATTGGTGCTTAGGTAAGCACTGACCATGTAATAAACAACGGCAATGTACTTTTAGTTAAACCTGTCGTGCTGATTATACGTATCATAGGTGTTGTACCATGCAAACTCCTTCCAGCCACCTGAGAAAGGCATGATAACAAAAGACGCCATAAACTGAGAACCGGAGCTGATAGTGAATGGACCGTCATTAAGTGTGCCCAATTTGGTGTTTACATCCAGGAGGTTAATATTGCCCATAGAGTACAAGAATCGCAGTTTCCAGCATAGACCGGTAAATACAGAAATATCCATTTTAGCATAAGGAGTACAGCCGTATCCGTATTGTGCGGTAAAGCCGCTAATACCTTCCAGATTAGTCATGGTAAGCTGCGGCATAACACCTATACCCAATGATGTGCCGAATGGTAGGCGCTTTGAGAGGATAGCATCGTTGCCAATTTTATAATCGATACCAATAGGAAGTGTAACCTGCATTGTAGTGGCATTAAGCGGCACAGACACGGATTTGTAATTACCATCTGTTCCCATTTTCTGATTCAAATCAGACCACGAATACATATTTACCCCAAGCTGCGCCGCTACAGCCCAGCAGCTGATATGCCCTGTAGCCTTGAATGGCAGACAAAGACCTATTGCACCACCAAAACCATTTCCGGGAAGCTGGCGCTTGGCCGTAGTGTCACCTTTGTAAGTGTTGCCGGCATCTTCTACACGTACCACGCCTGTAAAAAAGCCTGATGGCATAACTATGCCGCCACCGAGTTCGTAACGATGCGGATTTTTCAGATTGCTCCAAAAAGGGGCAACCGAGTGTGGATATTGCGCATAACTCAGCGCCGGCATCAACGCGAATACTACCGCGAAACCAATGCAAGCTTTCCTGATCAGATTCATACTTAAGAGCCTTTAAGTTGTAAATATATAAAAAGACATCTAAAAATACTATTTTATCGCTGAATACCGTTTTTAACGCTCTTGCAGCCTTATATTTGAACTGTATACCACAACAGCATGACCAAACCACAAACTTATCTCGGCAATACCCCCAATAAAGGACGCGGTATCTTTACCAGAAAACGTATAAAAGCGGAAACAGTAATAGAAACAGCACCTGTAATAATTATGAATAACGATGAACGGCTGCTGATAGATCAAACCATATTGCACAATTATATCTTTGAGTGGCAGCCCGATGGGCAGCAGCTCTGCTGTATGGCACTGGGATTGATACCCATGTACAACCATGCCTACATCTCCAATTGCGAGTATTTCATGGATTATGACAACAATGAAATCATCATTCAGGCAGTACGCGATATAGAAGCCGGAGAAGAACTCACCATCAACTACAACGCCACCTGGAACGATGAAACCAAAATATGGTTTCATGCGGTATAGCTGGCTAAAACAGGTAATAGAAATTTTTTATTTCAAAAACCTGCCCACAACAGGCATCTTGCTCAGCTCTTCTTGCTCAGACTTTAATATTAATACGACAAATGCCAGCATAAGTACCGATGCTGTTGCAAGACGCACGGGTATATTGCCGGTATACCCCATAATGACGCGCTGTACTGCAAACAACAGCAACATAGCAGCTATGTAGCCCGCCAGCTTGCGCACCGGGTAGGGTACCGGAAAATATCGCTGACCTATGATGTAAGAAAGTACCATCATAACACTATAAGCTGCCAGTGTAGCCCATGCGCAGGCATACATGCCGTAGACAGGTATAAATGCCAGATTGAGGCCGATGGTGATAGCCGCACCTGCCAGCGTGATGAGCATGCCCATGTACATGCGGTCGGTAATCTTGTACCATACCGACAGGTTGTAGTAGATACCCAGCGCTACATTGGCAGCCAGCAGCAATGGTACTACAGCCAGGCCCGTCCGGTATTGAGATGCAATAAAATATTGCCAAAGGTCTATGTACAGGGATGTAAAAAGAAAAGCGAGGCACAGCGTAATGACAAACCATTTCATGACCCGGGCATAAGTTGCAGGAGCATTTTTATCGGCAGACTGACTGAAAAAGAAAGGCTCAGCTGACATCTTGAATGCCTGTATGAATAAAGATATGAAGATGGCGATTTTGTAGTTGGCGGCATAGATACCGAGCGCAGTTTTTACTGTTTCCTCACTGCCCGGCAGCAGTTTGGGCAGCATCATCCTGTCCATGGTTTCATTTACCATTCCGCCCATACCTACAATGAGCATTGGCCAGCAGTAGGTGAGTATCTTTTTCCACAACTCCTTGTCGAACCCGAACCGGTAATCCGCCCATTCTTTATACAGTAGCAGAAAGGTAACAACTGCCTGAGCAAGATTGGCAAGTATGAGGAATCCAAGAGGAGTATATGCGGCATACCACTGCGCAAAAGCAGTACCCGGGTGTGTAGCAACATAACCGGGGCTGTATGCTACCAGAAATACTGTAAGAATAATATTGACCACTATACCTGCCACGCGGGTAAAAGCATATTTGCGGGGCCTGCCCTCCTGCCGTAGCCGGGCATAGGGTATTGCCGCCAGAGTATCTGCTGCTAATATCAGCACACACCAGGTAATGTATTCAGGGTGCTTGCTTATGCCTATAAAATCGCTGATAGGCTGCCTGTACCAGATAAGCAACAGGCTGAACAGGGCTGAACTAAACAGCAGCGATGTAAAGGTGGTTTGGAAAAGCTGTTGCTTATTGGTGCCTAAAGCTGCGAACCGGAAATAAGCAGTTTCGAGCCCATAAGTATAAATGACATTAAAAAAAGAAATGCCGGAATACAACATGCTGAAATTGCCATAATCTACCATGCCCGCAGGGTTGTTGAGCATATAGGTAATAAGCGGAGTCAGCAACTGGTTGAGCAGCTTAGCAGCAATATTGCTCAAGCCATACCATACTGTTTGTCCGGCAAGTTGTTTTAGTGAGGCCAAGAATTACTTTTTGTATCAAAAGTAGAAAGTAGCAAGTAGAAAGCAGCATTTTCGTAATAATTAGCAAATTGTTTGGATTGCTTTCCTGCAAAATTTCTCTTTGATTCCGCGAATATTCATAAAAATCTGTCTGAAATTGCGTACTTAGATTGGGAATACATCAACAAATGGATAAAAGAATTGGCACTAAATACATTTAAGTTCCTTTGGACAATGCAAGATACCCCGGAGCATATAAATCAATGCAGTTGCAAGTGTGGCTTGCAGAAAATCTGCCGAACGGCTGATTCGGGCTGTTACAAACAAGGAGGCTTTGCTTGTTTTCTGGAAGCATTTCATGTCCCAACTTTCTATAGCCGCTTTGGTAAAAAAATAGTGGACTGATGTTTTGTTTTCATCGAATTAACCAAACAACCTTTCTTGCAATTCCTTTCTTTCGATTTGTAAATGCGCTGCAACAAGGTCTAGTATTGCAGATAATGTACCAATCCTTATCGGCTCGTGGTTGGGTATAGTAATATGGTGTTCGCCGTTAGTTTGAGTGGTTAGTCTTATATGGCTGCCGCTCTGCCGTGTGGGAGCGTACCCGAATATTTCCAGTTTGTGAATCAAATCCTTGCCACTTAAATCGCGTGGTATTTTCATGCTGCGAAAACTTCGTCTTTGACAAAATGCAGGCGTATCATTCCGGGTCGTTCTGATGCATTATCGAAATGGCATTGCACAGCATCTTTAACCATTGAACGCAACTCGTCCAATGTATCAGCTTCTGTAACTATTGCTGCTGACAGTGCTTTGGCAAGATAGCCGCCTTCAATGCTCTCTTCTACTATAAAAATGATCTCTTTCATTTATCGTTTTTATAAAGTTACCAAATAATCCAAATAATCGATTTGCAAGATTATTGTGAATACAGTACCCATAAAATAGCTACATATGGCAGCTCTCACCTATCCTATTGTCCACGTTTCCTTGCCTGATATCAACTTATCCAGATTGCCCTTGCCCTTCATTGCTATTATCTCCTGTATCTGCAGGTGCATTTCGTCTTCGTAGGTTGGTCTGTCTTTGGTGTAAAACACGCCAAAGGGTCTGGGGAAGTGCCCTGCATGGGTTGGGTCGTCAAAAAAGCGGGTAAGTATTTGTGCCTTGTAGAAGTCGTTTTCGTCGTGTATCCACAGATCGTCTGCGCTGTATTGGTCGCCTATGTCTACAAGTTGTGGTTTGTAGCCGTCCATGCGCACTCCTTTGTCTTTTGCCGCACCATAGATGAGTGGTTTACCTTGCTCCAGCATCAGTGTCTCTGCTCCACGTGAGCTCTTTTCTGTAAATACCTCAAATGCTCCATCGTTGAAGATGTTGCAGTTTTGATATATCTCCAGAAAGGAGGATCCATGATGTGCATGAGACCGCAGCAGCATCTGCTGCAGGTGTTTGGGGTCCCGGTCCATGCTGCGGGCGATGAAGGTGGCCTCGGCGCCCATTGCCAGTGCCAGCGGGTTGAACGGGTGATCCAGACTGCCTGCAGGGGTCGACTTGGTTATTTTATTGACTTCGGAAGTAGGGGAGTACTGACCCTTGGTAAGACCATATATCTGGTTGTTGAACAGCAGTATGTTTACATCAAAGTTGCGACGCAGCAGGTGTATGGTGTGATTGCCGCCTATGCTCAGCCCATCGCCATCGCCTGTGACTATCCACACGCTCAACTCCGGTCTTGCAGCTTTCAGCCCCGATGCTATGGCGGTAGCACGTCCGTGTATAGAGTGCATACCATAAGTATTCATGTAATAAGGGAAGCGCGAACTGCACCCTATACCCGATACGATAACAATCTGCTCCCGTGGTATGCCTATCTGAGGCAGCACGGTTTGAACCTGCTTTAGTATCGAATAGTCGCCACAGCCCGGGCACCAGCGCACTTCCTGGTCTGTGGTAAAGTCTTTTGGTGTTAGCGGCGTTGCCACCTGCGGAATTGCTACATCACTCATAGAACCAGCAAAATTACAATAATCGGGGCAGGCTATGAAATACCGCTATAAGGATATTAGTAATTTTTTGGAATATTGTTTACTTTTATTGACTAAACAGCGTATAACTTTATGAAACTGATAACATTAGTTGCTGCTTGCCTGCTGCTTGCAGGTGCGGCTCAGGCCCAAAACACAAAGGTTCGTAAAAGCGCCATAGGCGGTACGATAAAAGATACACGCAGACAACCTGTAAACAGGGTGCAGGCTTACATTTACCGCAACGATACCATAGCCGCCAGCGGATATACGACAGCAGATGGTAGCTATGAAACCAACAATGTAAAACCGGGTACTTACGAGCTTCGATTGGTATATCCTTCTGCCAGACGAATTTCTATCACTGGTGTCCCCGTTAAAATGCTGAAAATAACCACCGTAAGCCTTATGACCAGTGAGCCAATGGAGGACAGCACAATAGCGTATACAGACCTTTACCCAAATACTGTAGTGAAAAAGAAGTGGTAATACACCGCAACTTTTTTTGATGCAGGACCATTGTTGAAAAAGCGACGATGAATGACATAGATGTGGTTTACATGCCGGTTCTGAACGGCAAGGTTGGCACGTTTATTGCTGTAACTAGAAATAAATCCTAAAATATACCCTTCGATGTTTAGAACCTTTCTTGCGGCTGCATTGCTTACCATTACCGTACCCACAATGGCGCAGGATAATGCTACGCTGGCGGAAAAAGCCCCCTCTGTGTACATCGGCAGCGAATTGGTAGTAGGGCATGGCCTGCTGCCATCTGCACAGCTATTTTCAGGGCTGGGCAATACTCGTTATAACAATAATGCCGTTACAGGTGCGCTTTTTGTTACTTACAGGTATCACTTTACCAAGGTAATATCGGTGGGCGTTACTGCTGCGTTTGAGCACGAAAGCGGCACCTGGACACACAGGGATGGGCCAAACGCCCCCGCCCCTATAGTTGTAGATGGTTCTTTCAGCCGCAACTGTTACACTATAGCTCCTGAAGTTACTTTCAACTATTTTGATGACCCCAAAGGGTTAGTGAGGCTCTATAGTGTAGCCGGTATAGGCTATACCTACCGCAGGCAGAATGTTACCTGGAATAATCCATATGGATGGGCTTACAGTCCGGAATCCTACATACCCAATCCCCGACCAGACCGTGTGCACCTTTACCTCTGTCCACTGGGTATTAGGGTGGGCAGAGCTTTAGCTGGTTTTGCAGAGTTTGGTATTGGCTACAAGGGTGTATTCAATTATGGGATGAATTACCGGTTCTAGAGAATTACAACCTTTACCAAAAAAACGCCGCACCAAAGTGCAGCGTCAATTATATAAGTTAATCCCAATTCCTAATACCCCAATTCCCAATTCCTAAAAAAACAATTCCTATTTCTTGTACACTTTCACAGAGAACGTGTATGCTTCCATTTTGTCTATCTGCTGCTCACGCGTCAGGTAGCCTATTTTAGCATGTTTTGGCAGTTTTATGTTCTTTTCATCGGGTAGCTTGTGCAGCAGGCTGGTTATAGCTTTAGCGCTTATAGCGTAGGTTTTGTCTTCTGCTTCAGCGCCTACTGCTGTCAGCAAGCCCAGTACATTACCTTTAGCATCTACCATAGGCGATCCGCTTTGTCCGTGCCCTACCGGCAACTCCAGCGTATACTGCATATTGTTGCCGTCGTAACCATTGCGGCTGCTTATGTAGCCTTCGTCATAAGAAATTTCGTCGGCAGGATAGCCCAGTGTAAATATATGTGTACCCAGACTCGCTTTTGCCTGATTGAAGGTATAAGGCAGTTCTCCCTTACCAAAGCGGAAGCCTGCTTTGTCTATTTTCATGATAGCTACATCGGCATCGGCATCAAAGGTTACCAGCGATGCTTTATAGTATTGTCCTTCGTGGTTTTGTATGTATACAGAATCTCCGTAGCCATTTTCGTCATGTATCACATGGTAGGCGGTTACAAAATAGCCGTTGTTGGTAAGTGCAAAACCAGTGCCTGTTTTCTTTACGTCCGATGTTGGGGCTGTATTCTTTTTTGTTTTGCTATCCAGGTCCAGTTCCAGTTGTTTTTGTTTTTCAAGCTGTTTAGCCTGTGCTATTTTCAGTCCGGTTACTTCGCGGCTTATGCGGTTGTACCTCGACTCATTTTTGTTCAGCGATGGCTTCAGACTCCAGAATGTAATGGTAGAGGTAAGAATGGCTACACCTGCAGCTACAGCCGCCGTGCGCCAGAATTCCGGGGTGAAGATGATGTGTTTCGCTTTTTTATTCGCCACTTTAGCTACCTGCTCCTGATGCACATCGCGCAGCATAGCCTTGAAGCGCTTCTGCTTGCCACTACCTGTTGCAGAGCGTATAAGGTTAGTAGCCTCGTTAAACTCATTGGCGAAGGCGGCGTCAGTTATCAGGCGCTGTTGCAACTTTTCAAGCTCACTGATAGGTATGGAACCAGCGAGATAGGCTTCGGCAAGTTCCCAGATGTAGTTGTTACTGATTGACATTTTCTATAAAAAATAATGTAATTACTAATTTATTATCTCTTTTTCTTTGTTATCCGCTCAGTTCATTTCCGAATAGAAAATCTTTCGAAGTCTGGTCAGGCACTTATATTTCTGCGTTTTGGCATTGTCGGGGTTGGTATACCCAAAGTCTGCTGCTATTTCCTGCATGCTCTTGTCGTGATGGTAATAGGCCTTCAAAATTGACCTGCATGGTTCACCTATCTGCTCTAAGGCTGCATCCAGTTGTTCGTAATGTTCCTCCCGCTCCTGATGTGTGCTTATATCGTCGTCGTAAGCTATTCCCGTCTCGTCCTCGTCATCTCCCGTATTATCGTGTAGTGCTACCGGTTCTCTGTTTTGCCGTTGCAGCTTTTTGTACCACAAATGTTTGCTTATCGCAAAAAGATAGGTGCCAATGCTGCACGTTAGCCTGAATTCAGTATCCTGCGCTTTACCAAACAATACTACTATAGCTTCCTGAAACAGGTCGTCTGCATCTGTCGATGAGCCGCCATTTTTTACCAGCCACCCACTGATTATTGGATAGTTTTGGCGGTATATCTGTTCTGTAGCTGCACGTTGCCCATCGGCAAGTGCTGCTAAAAGCTGTTGTTCGATATTGAATTGGCTTTGCACTTATTAATACTGAATTGACAAAAAAGTAACCCGACTGTTGGGAATATATTTAATGGAGGTTATCCCCAAAATAGGGATAAAGGTAAACATAAATTCAAAGTGTCCGTTTGCAGCAGGTTTCTTCATATTGGTTATCCATTAACAAAAACGCCTCACAAGGTGAGGCGTTCGGATTAAATTATTTAAAACAGTATACTATGGTGCAATTGCGTAAGTAACGTTGCATTTTTCAGTATCATCTGTTCTTATCAGCGTCAGGTGGTGTGTCTCTACCATAGGTATCAGATACCTGGCTATAGTTCCTTTCTTGCTCTTTTTTAGGGTCAGTATCACATTCCCTACCTCGTCACTGCTTAGTGTGTAGGTGCCGGTTTCACTAGGGTTATCACGCATATCTCGGTGCGTTTTCACATAAGTGCCAAAGTTCACATTATTGCTGTTGCTAACCGTTAGTTGCAACGTAGAGAACCAGTGGATATAATGCGCTTCAGAGCCTATTTTGTCCGGGCATTTCATTCCTACAAAGTACCAGGTCTTATCGAAAAGATCATACCGGTTGATTGGGTCGGTATTGCTGGGTGGGAATGGAGGCTTCTGCGCCATAGCCTCAAACGATATTGCCATCAGGCATATCAGGAAAATGTTTTTGAGCATGTTTTTTATCATAAAATATTTTTCTTCGGAGTAAAAGTAATAAAAGCTTCTTTTAAATTCACATACTGAATCGCAAAATACACAATATTATTTGTCTAAAGAATCTTACCGAATAAAAAATTTGTTTCAGAATCTTGGATAGATTATTGTTTTTGCCTGTGGTCTTGTCTTGCAAAAGGAAACCAAACTGTCTTTTGGTGTCCACATTTAGCCTATGTGATGGCTAACTTTTGTGGTTTTACTTTTTACTTTTGACTTAGAATGATACATTTGCCGAACTTATTATGTCTGCAATAAAATTTTACCAGTTATTAGTCAGAGATGTTCGCCCTGAAACGGCGGACTGTGTTTCGGTTTCCCTGCAAGTACCTCAGGAGCTTACTGCTATTTTTCGGTTTGTGCCGGGCCAGTATCTCACATTCCGGAAGTTTCTGGATGGTGTGGAGGTGCGCCGGTCTTACTCTATATGCACCAGCCCGGCCGAGGGCGATCTGCGGGTAGCCATAAAAAAAGTGGAAAATGGTAAATTCTCTACTTTTGCTGCAGAAAAACTAAAAGCCGGAGATGTGCTGGAGGTAATGCCGCCTATGGGCAACTTCACACCCCGCCAGCGCGATGGAAATGCTAAAAATTATCTGGCTTTTGCGGCAGGCAGCGGCATTACACCCATTATGAGTATTATGAAAACCGTGCTCGAGCAGGATGCTGACAGCACATTCACACTCGTGTATGGCAATCGCTCCCGCAATACAATTATTTTCAGAGAAGAGGTAGAAGCGATCAAGAATAAATATATGCTCCGTATGCGCCTATATCATGTGCTCAGTCGCGAATACATGGATATACCGCTATTCAGCGGGCGGCTTGGTGCCGAAAAATGTGCAGCATTTTGTGAGCGCCTGATAGATGTGACTACAATCGACGAAGCGTTTATCTGCGGTCCGGAGGAAATGATACTTTCTGTAAGGCAGCAGCTCATAGATGCCGGTATGCCGGCAGCAAACGTGCATATTGAATTATTCACCTCGCCCGACCAGCCCAAGAAAGCCCATGAAAACTGGGTTTCTGCCCAGAAAAGCGATGATGGCCCTAAAAGCCGTGTAAGCATTACACTGGATGGTGCTACGTTTGATATGGATGTTCCGTTCAACGGCGAAAGCATACTGGATGCTGCGCTGAAACGTGGTGCAGACCTCCCTTATGCCTGCAAGGGCGGTGTATGTTGCACCTGCAGAGCAAAGGTCACGGAGGGAGAAGTGGAAATGGAAGTAAACTATGCACTGGAACACGATGAAATAGAGAAGGGATTTGTACTTACCTGTCAGGCTCATCCACGTACCGAACGTGTAATAATAGACTTTGATGCCCGATGATGCTGATGCAGCCTATTTTTGCATTCCTTTCACAATTTCATTGCATGTGTGAAAATAATATCCCAGAAAGTTATGAATTTTTAAAAAGGACGATTATATTTGCAAGACTAAATAACAAAACACAAACTGTATGAAAAAACTGATCCTCGCTTTATTAGCTTCAGGAACTTTAGCAACAGCAAATGCTCAGGAACCAAGAAGTATATTAACGTATGGCAATTTGGACTTCAACCAGGAAAGAGCTGGTGGTCAAACAACTTCAAAAAATACTGTTTGGAGTGCAACTCCCGGTGTTGGTTACCAGTTTAACCACAACTGGACTGTTGGTGGATTTATAGGTTGGGGACAGGATGCACAGAAAGATAATACTGGTGCTACAACTACAGACAACATGTACCGCGCAGGCGCATTTGCACGTTACTCACAGTACATTCGCAAGAGCGAGATTTTCTTTTGGTTCGCTCAGTACGAATTCGCTTACCAGGGTGGTTACACTACCAACGAAGGTAACCCGGCTACAAACAAAAACAATGGTGTCTACACTCGTTTGTTCCCGGCTTTGGGTGTGAACGTAGGTCGCGGTATCGCACTTAACTTTGCAGTAGGTGGTGTGGAGTATGGTACACTTAAGTACGATGGTGACGCATACAGCTACAACACTTTGAATTTGTCTTTCGGCGAACAGTGGAGCTTTGGTATCAGCAAAAACTTCAATTGCGGTCATAAAATGCATGCTCATCACGAGCCAGGCGATGAGGTTCACCGCAGGAAAATTGATAAAATGGAGGACGAAGATGACGACGCTCCAAAACCAAAAAGAAAACAGCGTAACAGGGATGAAGACGAGTGATCCCTACTCTATAAAAAATAAACAGAAACCCACACATGTTGTGGGTTTTTTGTTTTGTGGTATTCCTGTCCGTATCTACTGGAGAAAATCCTCTATTCCCAGGGCTATCCTACTCTCGTCATTCATGGCTTTAGATAAAAAAACGCACTGTACCACAATGTCAATTACTAAGGTAAGCCTCCGAGGGTGGATTTGAATAGAACCGGAAAGCTATCCGTTGGCTGAATAAGGACCGAAAACACCATCCCTAAAATGTGTTGAATATGGGTGCTTGAGTTGAAAACTCCTTAACGACCACTTGGGCAGACCTCATATCGCTGAATACTTGTTTTCTGACAGTGAAGGCTGGATTCCAGAGCTGTTAAGCTTAGTTCATCTTATAAACTTACATGCTTCATCAGCACCTCTACTCCGGCAAAGAATACCAGTATTGCGGTGAGTCTGCGTATCAGCGACTGGCTAAATCTGCCTGTGCCAATGCGGGCACCGAACTGGCCACCTATAAACACTGCCGTAGCTAGTGCGCCTATACTGTAATAATTGATGCCCGGTGTCATAGATGATAGCTGCCCCAAAATGCCTGCAGTAGAATTGATCAGTATAAAAAAGCTGGCAGTAGCAGCTATTTTCTTAGGTGTGTCCCACTTTATCAGGTGCAATACGGGTGCGAGAAATATACCGCCACCAATACCCACCATACCCGACAAAAAGCCTATACCTGCACCTATCGTCAGTTCTCTGATAAAGTTACTGTTCCCGGCTTCCGTTATATCCTCATCTTTTATCGGCCTGCGCCATAGTAGCCGTCCGGCTACCAGCAGGCTAATGCCAAGTATCAGAAAGAATAGGTCCTGACCTATTTTCAGGCCGGCACCTATGTATGCCATCGGTACACTTGCCAGCACCAGTGGTAGTATTTTTTTATAGGGTAGCTCCTTTCGGCGAATGTATATTGCAGTGCTCCCGGCTACTACTATTATATTGCACACAAGTGCCGTTAGCTTCATCTCCTGAAAAGGAATAGTATACAAAGCCAGCACCGCAAGATAGCCCGAACCTCCCCCAAAACCCACAGAGGCATACACAAACGCTATAGCCAGAAAAAAGAAGAGTATTTCGGGATGCGGCATTGCTGCTGGTTAAAAGGTTAATTTGCTAAAAGGCTAGAAAGTTAAAAGGGTAAATTGAAAAGAAGTTTTGAGCGAATTTGTAAGCCGATATTAAACAACATCGATTTTTTGCAACCATTAGTTGTTGGTCAAAGAAGGCTGAAATAATTTTACTGTTTACAAAGCAGCTCTATGCTTTCAGTCAGCAGCTTGCTTTTATCTATCGCTACTACTCCTGCCTCCTCGCACACAAGGCCGCCTGCCAGGTTTGATATTTCTGCCATCATCCGGGCATCTTTAGTAAGTGTATATACCAATGTAGCCGTTGCTACTACAGTATCGCCCGCACCCGATACATCGGCTATATTCCTTACATGCGATGGCAAAATAGCTGAAGTAGTCCCATCGTTATAATACACTCCTTTTTCAGATAGGGTGATGAATGAAATCTGGTGGTGCAATGTTTTGTTCAGTTTACTGTGCGCCTCGTTCAGTTCTGTAGTGTCTGTTTTACTTAATTCAAGGTGCAGACCTTCGCGCACTTCTTTCAGGTTGGGCTTGAAAATGGTAACATCTTTGTAAGACAGAAAGTTTCTGTGTTTTGGGTCGGTTACGGTCACCATTCCTATTTCTTTGCAGTGGGCGGTTATGTGCCGTATCACATTTTCCTTCAGTACTCCCTTGTTATAGTCTTCAAATATCAGTGCATCCGGTTTCACTTTCTGCAGGTATTTCAGCACGAGGTCAATAAACGGGTGTTCTTCCTCCGTATACAGTTCGTCCGTTACTTCTTCGTCTACCCGCAGCATTTGCTGGTTGCGGCTCAGTATGCGTACCTTGGTAGTAGTGGGTCTTTTGTTGCTTTTCATTATCAGGCTGGTATCTATGCCGGCTTTAGCCGCCAGCGACAGCAGGGTGTCACCTTCTGCATCATTGCCTATTACACTGGCAAGGGTTACATGAGCGCCCAGCGCACGGCAATTAAGCGCTACATTTGCAGCGCCTCCCAGCCGGCTCTCCCGGCTATTGATAGCCACAATCGGCACAGGTGCTTCCGGCGATATCCGGTCCACATGTCCCCACCAGTAGTTGTCCAGCATCACATCGCCTACCACTACGACGCGCAGACCTTCCATGCCTTCAAAAATTTTATGTAGTTCCTCTTTGTTCATTTTTATGTAGATCGTCGAAAGTTGTTAGTCGAAAGTTTTATTTAGTTTACTCTTCTGTTTTCTTTAATTTTTGCTGCAATACATAGTATATAGGCAATCCTAAGACCACTATTATCAGCCCCGGCCATGTATAAGTAGGTTTATACTTCAGCAGTACCACACAGATAAACGATGCCAGCGCAATATATATTGCCGGTATCACCGGATAGCCAAATGCTTTATAAGGCCTTGGATGGTTGGGCATAGTGCGCCTGAGCTTGAAAATACCTGCTATGGTAAGTATATAAAACAACAGCACGGTGAAGATGATAAAGTCCAGCAGGTTGCCGTATTGTCCGCTCAGGCACAGCATGGCAGCCCAGATACACTGCATCCACAGAGCTTTGGCAGGTACGCCTTTGTCGTTCAGTTTGCCGGCTGCCGGCAGAAAAAGACCATCCTTCGCCATAGTGAAATAAACTCTTGCACCGGAAAGTATAAGCCCGTTATTACAGCCGAAAGTAGAAACCATAATAAGCAGCGCAATAATCTTTGCGCCATTGCTGCCAAAAATTTTCAATGCTGCGGCAGTGGCTACCCGCTCTGCCGGTGCATGTGCTATTTCCGGTACGCTCATCACGTTCAGGTACATAAGGTTCATGCTCACATAAATGAGTGTTACTACCAATGTGCCTATAAACAGGCTGAGTCCTATATTGCGCTCAGGTCGTTTCATCTCGCCGGCTATGAATGTTACACTATTCCATGCATCGCTGGAGAACAGTGCGCCTACCATGGCAGTACATATAGCTATAATGAGCGCTCCGCCCGAAACGCTGTTGTGGGTTATTTCCAGCATGTTTTTGCTGATTTCTTTGGCAGACCATCCATCCTGCCAGTTGGTATGCCAGCTGCTATTGCCGGAGAAGAGTGCAAAGCCAAAAATGATCAGTGCAGCCATAGCGGCTATCTTGGCAAAGGTGAAGAAGAACTGAATCCACTTCGCACTCTTCACACCCATTGTATTGATGTACGTAAGCAGTATTATGGTACCTATGCCTACTATTTGCGCTGCAGATATGTGAAACCCGATTTTGTCACCGATTAGTATATTATCATCTCCCAGAGATGGATAGAGATATCCGGCAAATTTTCCAAATGCCACACCCACTGCCGCTATAGTGCCGGTCTGTATCACAGCAAAGAACGACCACCCATACAGGAATCCATATAGTTTGCCGAAAGCCTCTCTGAGATATACATATTGTCCGCCGGCTTGTGGAAACATGCCGCTGAGCTCGCCATAGCTGAGTGCGGCAGTAAGGGTGATGAAGCCGCTGAGCAGCCACACTACTACCAGCCAGCCGGCACTACCTACAGACTGTGCTATACCGGCACTTACTATAAATATGCCGGAGCCTATCATGGAGCCTATCACCAGCAGGGCGCCATCTAGCAGGGTAAGTGAGCGTTTGAACTGGCTTTCACCGGTATCAACAGTAGATTTATAGTTTTCCAAATGAATGATTTTCAGAAAAATACTACTTATTTTTTATTCTCTTCGCTTTTGGCTCTGTTATTCATTCCGTCTACTACATCATTAGTGATGTCGCGCGCATGGTTGGCATAGAGTATCGCCGCGCCAGAGCCTGAGTAGGACATGATAAAATCGTATTGTTGGGTCTTATTATATTCGGCAAGAAATGCATCCAGCCTCTTTTTGAGGTCGGTATTAAAGTCTTCCTGCTCTTTCATCAGTTGCTCTGTGAGTGATTGTTTGCGCGATTCCAGCGTCTGCTGCATCTGCATCAGCCTTTTTTGAGCTGCTTCATACTCTGCCTGAGTCAGTGTGTTACTTTGTGCTTTTTTCTGTACTTCGTTGGCATCACTTTGTAGCTGGCCGTAGGAGCGCTGCAACTCATTTTCCATTTGCCCCTGCCTGCGTTTGAAGTCTTCTCTTTTTGTCTTCAGCAATACATATTTTGCCTCCAGTGAGTCTATATCTACATAGGCTATGTTAGCCCCACCTGCTGTGCGAACAGGTGCTGCTATTACCGCTTCTTTTCCGCTGGTGTTTTTACCGGAGAGATACATTCCGCCAAGTGCCAAAACACCTATAAAAGATAGTGAACTAAGTACCAGAGCCAGGTTCTTCATTGTATAAACAGTTTTTTAGTTTGATGATTCAAAAATAACAGCAGGACATAACAATACTATGATCCCTCTCTTAAAGTTGTCTTAATAAAGGCAATACGTACAATCACCACAGCGTACGACAAGTGAATTTAAATAGTAAGATTCACTTCAGAAGTCTTTATGAAGTCCGATTGTCTGTTGAATACTAGTATATACTACAGTTCCACACCTCGCCGGTGATCGTAGAGTCGTAGCTGCTGCACATTTCTGTGGCATCATCTTCGTGTTGTGCGCCCAGGTCTTTAGAGAAAACAACTTTATTATTGTATGAGCAGTTGCAGTGGTACAGTTTTTTACAGGAAACCAATGACATCATGCCCAATAGTATAACAACTGTAGTATAAATAACCTTTTTCATCTGGCGTATCGGTTGAATAAAAAGCGAATTTAGTTTATTTATCTTTGAACCGGAAATGATTTACACCTATTTTTTTAATGCAGGGGTAAATTCTTTTCTTCTAAAATTTATGCCATTGGAAATCATTACAGCAAACACTTCGCACATACCACTCATTCGCAATCTCACTATGCAGGTATGGCCACAGACATACATCCCTATAGTAGGCGAAGCACAGGTAGATTATATGCTGGACCGTTTCTATACTCCCGATGCCTTGTTAAGTCAAATGACTAAGCTGCAACACTCGTTCATAATAGGATACAGCGATGGTGTCCCTGTGGCTTTTGCTTCCTATTCCGAAATTGAGCCTGCTGTATACAAACTGCACAAGCTTTACATTGTTATCGCTATGCAGGGCAAAGGGATAGGCAGGGCCATGGCAGACCATATAGTGGCCAGCGTGAAGAAACTGGGAGGTAGTTCACTTCGTCTCAATGTAAACATCCACAACCATCCTGCTATGGCTTTTTACAACAAGTATGGCTTCCGTCACCTGCTCGACGAAGATATTGACATTGGCAGCGGATACTACATGAATGATCATGTGTTGCAAATGGATGTGTAGTTCCCGGTGATACATAACAAAAAAGGCTGCCAACCGGCAGCCTTTTAAATATAAAATGCTTGATAAATCTGTTACTCTAATTTGAAGACGATAGGCAGCGTAAAATACACTTTTACTGCTTTACCGTTTTGTTTGCCGGGCTTCCAGGCAGGCATTCCTGATACTACTCTTTTTGCTTCTTCATCGCAGCCGCCGCCTATGCCGCGCACTACCTGCACATCACTCACGCGTCCGTCTTCGTTTACTACAAACTTTACAGCCACACGACCTTCGATGTTGTTTTCACGTGCAGCATCAGGATACTTGATATGCTCTGCGAGGTATTTAGAGATGTCTGTAGGGAATGTAGGCATCTGCTCTACGTAAGTAAATACTGCAGGTGCTGCCGGAGCCTCTACCACACCTGTACCTGATGGTGCTACTATACCCGGGTCTATACCATCGGGGTCGCCTTGCTCATCTTTAGGACCCGAAGCAGTGATTTCCTTTTGTGGTGGTGGCACCTCTTCTTCTTTTACCTCTTCATCTTTTTTGATGATAGGTGGTGTAAACTTTACCATTGGCTTCACCGGTGGTGGTGGCGGTGGTGGTGGTGGTGGTGGTGGCTTGTTGGGGTCCATAGGCGGTGGTTCTGCCAGTGTCACTTGTTTTACAACAAAGACTTCTTTTTTCACCGATTTCGCTTTCCCGATTATAAAAGCATAAGCAACTACTCCAAAGCCAATACACAATAGTACCAACATAGCCTTGCTGATGCGCTTACGATAGTTTTTTCGCAGCTCATAGCCTCCATATTGTTTATTACGACCATCAAATATAATGTCCAGATAGTCGCTGGTGAGAATTTTATTAATATCCATTTTTTACTTTTTTAGTGGTAAGTACGTTCACTTAACAGCTGATATAAGTGTACTATTTATACTACTGTCCTGCGCTTGCGGCTTCTGTAGCCTGTATAAACCCTTGCTCTATGTCTGATATGTCAATAATGGCGTAAACTTTTACATCATTGATGTTCATTTCATCAAGCATATTCACCAGATCGCTGTAGGTGCTGGTGGTGTCCGGTTTTATCAGCACGGTGGTTTCATCCTTTGGTCCCAGGGTGCCGGCACGTTTCATGCCATCTACCATTTTCTTCTTTGCTATAATGGCATCTCTTATACCATCTTTTGCTTTAAAGCTGGTTACTTTCAGGTCAGGAGCCTGATTCGGGTCATCGCCTATACCTTCATAATAATACACCCTGTGATTCTTGCTCAGCAACACAGTTAGCGCCACACTTGCTTTCAGTTTGTTCTTTTCTTCCGGCTTCAGCAGGTCATCTTTGTAGGGCATGTTTATCTCCATGGTCTTTGGTTTAGCCAGGGTGGTAGTAAACATGAAGAACGTGATAAGCAGGAAACCCAGATCCACCATTGGGGTAAGATCTACACGGGTACTTAATTTTTTACCTTTTTTGACTCCGGGGCCTTTTTTATGCCCCCCTCCGGAGGTATCCATTTCTGCCATGACACAAGTGTTTTTTATTGTTCAGGAGGTGTTACCCCTCCTATAATTAATTGTATTTGTAAATTGTTTGATATTCTTATTCCACTATCACCTTACTCTGCTTTTGCCATACTGTTTTTCTGCTCATAGGCTGCAGTACCGGCAGGTATAGCTTTCAGATTGGTTATCAGATTGAATTTGAATATTTTCCAGCCTTCCAGGGTGCTTATTATTTTCTTGATATTCGGGTAAGACGCTTCACCATCGGCTTTTATGCATATACGCAACTTAGGGTTGGTATTACGGGCACTTTTCACCCATTGTGCCAGCTCATTATTTACTGATAATACAGTAGAGTCTACTGGAATACCCGACGCTGTTTTTCCTATTTCCGCCTGCTGATCTGCAGAGAGGTTCAGATAAGACTTCAATTGGCTAAACTGTATGCCCAAAGATGCGCCGATAGCGAAATTGTTCATCTCTGCATCGGTAAGATTGAGGTTGCGCTCAGAATTTACATTTTCTATCAGGGCTTTTCTTTTCACTTTATTATCTACAGAAAAGAATATTCTGCCTTTGGAATCTACAGTGAGCAACAATATGTCTTCATCCGGAAGTGGGAAATCAGATATGGACGAAGGGGTCTTTACTACTACTGGCTCTTCAGGCTTAAATTTTGTAGCCAACATGAAGAACGTAAGCAGCAGGAAAGCCACATCACACATCGCCGTCATGTCAATGTTGGTACTTTTACGTGGTAGTTTTGCTTTTGGCATTGTTGTATTTCTTCTGCTGTTAAACTAATAAGAAGCAATCGAACTAAAATTCCACAGGCCTCTTTCGTATATTTTATTGCAAAATGCGTAAAACAGCCTGTTTCAGTTATAGAACAGGCTGTTTTACTGTATTTTGATTATTTGTGTGTAGATACAAAACTCTGCGTAAGCGTAAATCCGCTTTCGTCTATTGAGTAGGTGATACCATCTATAATAGTGGTAAATAAGTTGTAGAATATGATGGCAAAGAAAGAAGTACCGATACCCAGAGCGGTATTGATAAGTGCTTCAGAGATACCGGCAGCCAGTGCAGCCGCATCAGGTGCACCTGCAGTTGCCATCGCCGCAAACGAACGAATCATACCCAATACCGTACCGAAGAGACCCAGAAGGGTAGCTGCAGAGGCAATAGTAGAAAGGAATACCAGGTTTTTCTCCAGCATAGGCAGTTCCAGTGCTGTTGCTTCTTCTATCTCTTTCTGTATACCGGCCACTTTCTGGTCAGTATCCAGGTCAGATTTTGTAATCATCTCTTTGTAGCCTACAAGACCTGCACGCATTACATTGCCTACAGAGCCGGCCTGTTTGTCGCACTCAGCTATGGCTGCATCTACATTTTTATTGGCAAGGTGATACTGTACTTTGCGTACAAACTCACCACCGTCCACTTTTCCTTTTGCTTTTATGATTGTTAACGCACGCTCTATTATAAAGCAAATCAGCGTAAGAAAGGTAGCCATAAGTATAGGTACTACAAAACCTCCCTGATACATTGTTCCTGCTATGTTGGCAGGTTTGTGCCTTGTTGCGCCGTCCTGAAAGTTGCTTTCGGCACCCAGTACGAACTTCCATATAAGCTCGCCTACTACTATACATCCTATCACTACTGCCGCATTAATCCAAAAATTATTGGAGTTTTTTGGTTTACCTGCATTTCCATGAGCTGCTGTTGGTTTTGCTGCGGCTGTTTTTACGTCTGCCATAATTTTGATTTTAGTTTTAGTGTTTGCTTAATATTGATTGGTTAAAAATTATAATTATAATAGTGAGATTGCAAAGATATACGTACCACTCAAAAAAACAATTTCGGGCTTAAAAAAATTTCCCAAACATAATATTGCCGTCGAAGATAGGTTTTATAGCAACGTAGGTTTATGAAAGATATTGTTAAAAGGTGCGCCGGATAGGGAATTATTCACAAACTATATAGAAAGTGCAGCGAATTTAATAGAAGCGCACACTAACAGACGTATTTTCCCGGCATTTCCTTTGTAATTTTGGAAAATATTTTTTCAAAACCACAACTACACATGAATTTTAATCCCTGGCACGATGTGAGCTATGGCAATAATGTGCCTCATACAGTAAATGCTGTAATAGAAATTCCCCGAAACTCAAGAGCGAAATACGAGCTGGATAAAGACACCGGATTGCTGAAACTGGATAGGGTACTGTACTCATCTGTGTATTATCCGGCAAATTATGGTTTTATTCCCCGCACCTACTGCGATGATAATGACCCGCTGGACATTCTGGTGCTTTCACAAATAGATATGCAGCCGCTGTGCCTGGTGGAAGCTAAAATAATAGGCGTAATGCGTATGCTGGATCAGGGCGAGGCCGATGATAAGCTGATAGCTGTATGTGCGAATGATATGAGTGTAGCACATTTCAATGATATTAGTGAACTTTCCCCCCACTTCATCGGCGAGTTGCGTCACTTCTTCGAAGAATACAAGCGACTGGAGAGAAAAGAGGTAAAGGTCGAGGATTTTGAGAACGCCCGCCTGGCCAAGAAGATATTGCAACATAGTATCAATGACTACAAAGCTAAGTTTAGTGGTAAAGTGTAGTCATATTGTATCTGTCAATATGCGTATTGCCGAAAATTAATACATGCAATTATTTTATTTCTTTATTCTTAAAGGAACTATTGTTGTTTGTAAATATTGTCAACATTTGTATCTTTAATCTCGTTTTAATCTGTTTGACAGACGTTACATGACTTAAATGGTCGTGTTTTGTCTGAAAACGGAAAAGTGATTTTTTGTATAGTTCTTACAGTAACCATAATATTTTTCTATGAAGAAGATTTTACTTTTGGCAGTTTGGTTTGTTGGCTTCCATTTCTTTAATGCCAGTGCGGCCCTGACAGGTATCCCGGGAATAGGAGGTACGAACATCTGTTCGAACAGGGCTGTGACCGGCACAACCCCTTCATTTGCCACACTCACCCCCATCACTGTTCGGGAGGCGTTGCCAGGTGACATTACTTTTGGATTTCACGCTCTTGTGTTGGTTCCGCCTACAGGCTGGCAATTCAACAGCGCTTCTGTCCCTACTCTGACTTTTAGAGCTGGGGGAAATATTGTTTTTGTGAATAGCGGAGGTATGACCGCTACCGCATTTACAATCAATATCCTTACTACCGGAACCACCTTGCTCGACACATTTACAATTACGGGCCTGCAGGTACAGGCGCTCACAACAGGTGCCGCAGCTGGTAATGTGACTGCATCATCTGCCCCCGGCATGACCGGCATTACGCCGGGAGTATCCAGCTTTGCTGCGCTATCGCTTACTCCAGCGCTTACCCCTTCTGTAACCATAGCAGCTGTGCCGGCCGGTGCTATTTGTTCCGGTACTAATGTTACATTTACAGCAACACCTGTCAACGGTGGCACACCTACTTATCAGTGGTTTTTGAATGGCTCCCCAATAGCCGGTGCGACCAATGTTACCTTTGCCAGTAGTACACTTACTGCTGGTAACAATATAAGAGTACAGATGTTTGCTACAGGATGTGTTAATCCTGCATCTGCAGCTTCTCCTATAACTACTATGACGGTAATCGCCACACCCGCTGCTGTTTCTGTAGCTACTGCCGGCACTTACTGCAACAATACTACACTCACAGCAACACTGGCTGGTCCGGGTACCATATATTATCAAGGTGTTATTTCCAATGGTACATCTACAGTGACGCCTGCAGCATCTCAGGTTATCGTTACGCCAGGTACGCATACTTACTTTTTCAGAGCCCGAAACGGCGCCTGCTGGGGACCACAAGGCAGTGCCAAGGTTACTATCAATTTGCCTCCTTCCGCTATTGCCATCACTCCCGCAACGACGGCTATACTCTGTCTGGGCGACAGCGGCTCTTTTGTTGCCACTGCTACACCATCGAGTATAGATGTATTACAGGAAGATTTTAACTCAGGGCTCGGTGCCTGGACCATCACAAACCTGGATGGTAATCCAACCAGTTACTTTCAGGTACGCAACGCTCCGGGATACAACAGTCTTATTCCCGGCGATGGTTCTCCTTACATGCAGGCTGCCCCCGACGCTACCGGTTCTTCTCTCCTGGCTACCAACACTATTGTCACTTCCCCCACTTTCTCTACAGTAGGTTATACATCAGCTACACTTTCTTTCAATCAATATTATCAGGCTTTTGTAGCTGACGTTACTGTAATGGTAGAATATTCTACAGACGGTACAGTATGGACACCTTTCATAAATCAGTTGGGCACTACTACGGGCCTGGTTACTTGGGCTTCTACAGCTCCTAACACAACGGTTGCGCTTCCGGCAGGTGCTATTGGCCAGCCTAGTGTACAGATCAGATGGAATTACAACTCTGCCTGGGGCTGGTATTGGGCTATAGATAATATTGCTGTGAGAGCTACACCAGAACCATCCTATCTCTGGGCTGGCGTAGGTTCGGCTGCAGGTCTTTCCTGCACTTCTTGCGACAGTGTTACTATTACACCTACACTTGCAGGGGTGAATGTATACAGTGTCGTTTCTTCCATAGCAGGTTGTGCTACAGTAGCAGGAGTGACTATTACTGTAAATCCAACTCCATCTGTATTTGATGTTACAGGTGGCGGTTCCTTTTGTGCAGGTGGCACCGGTGTTAGTGTAGGTTTGAGTGGCTCTGACGTAGGAGTAGATTATCAGTTGTTCAATGGCGCCGTAGCAGTAGGTGGTCCGGTAACAGGTACCGGAGCAGCACTCGATTTTGGTCTGCAGACTGCTGCCGGTACATATTCAGTAGTTGCCGGCGACCCCGCTACCACATGTTCAGCAGAAATGAACGGAACAGTAGATGTGATTGTAAACCCATCTCCTACAATTTATAACCTCACAGGTGGCGGTACTTTTTGTGTTGGCGATACCGGCGTACATATAGGTCTCGATGGCTCTGATACAGGTGTCAATTACCAATTGTTTGATGGTGCAACACCAATTGGAACACCGCTTGCAGGTACTGGTGCTCCGCTCGATTATGGTCTGTTTACTACTTCAGGCACCTACAGCATTGTAGCTACTAATGTTACTACTTTGTGCACCAGTGATATGGCAGGTATTGGCTCTGTAACAGCAAACCCTTTACCCGTTGTATATACTGTAACAGGCGGAGGCAGCTACTGCCTGGGCGGTACAGGTGTAAATGTAGGTTTAGACGGTTCG
>JAIOYR010000052.1 GCA_021740995.1 Taibaiella sp. | reverse complement strand
CTACCTACCTACCTACCTACCTACCTCTCGGTAGATAAACCGGCAGGCAAGCATGATTTTTAGGATTATTGAGATGTACTTGCTGGTTTTACCGGTTTTCGTTCCGACATTTTCCGACTATGCATAAGACATACCGAAATGGCATGTGAACCGGAAATGCCTGAAATGCTTTGCTGATGTGGGTTATGGGTGGTTTTTTTCCTCCTTCGCTATCGCTGCGGCGGACACGGCCGGTTTCTGCTTTCAAAAATATTTTCCATCCTTCGTTTTTACTGCCACCATTAGCCGAAAGCTATAAGCCGCAAATGCCGTGCCAAAAAGGGCGAAAATGATAGCCCGGCAGCGAAAGATATCCACAAATTTTTGGCGTGTCCGCAAGCCTGATGGTGATGGGAGGCAGGACTCTGAGCGGGGCGCGGAGACCAGTGGGAACCTAACATAGCGAATCTATCCTACCACATGCTGAAAGTCATGCCCTTTTCTGACCTGCATCATCCTACCAGCTAAAAATGGCACCTAATTTTGGGTCCATTATTCAATAGCAATCTGATTCTAAAAATTTAAAGTATGAAACGGACTATCCTTCTGGCAACATTGTTTACGATTGCAGTATTCAGCATTACAATATTCATGGCCTGCACCAAAGACCCGTGCAAGGATATAAACTGCCTCAATGGCGGCTCTTGCAATGGCGGTAGCTGCGTATGCCTTACAGGCTACACAGGTTCCCGTTGCGAAACAAAAACCCAGCCTTGTGTGATCAATAATACAGCAGAGGTACAGTTTAGCAACCGTTCCTCCAGTAGTACTTATAGTGTTATTTGGGATGGTTACATCATTACTACTATTGCGGCAGGTGCCAATAGCAGTTTCTTTACTGTAGCTGCCGGCCAGCACACGCTTGAATTCAGATACTCCAATTCTACCACCAGTTCATGCACGCCCAGCACGCCCAATGTAGCACAATGTTCGTCAATGGTGTACTGGTGCAGCAATTAATAGAAGTAAAAGATATACACAAATTTTATGGATTTCCGCAAGCGGGATGCTTGCGGAAGGTAGGACTCAGCGGGATGCTGAGACCAGTGGTGAGTTTAGGTAGCGTTGCAAACGCTGTCCCTTTGCATCATCGTTGCAAACATAGGAGGACGAGTGGGGTAGCCACAGTTTATATAATTTCATTTAAGCTATTGTCTTTCCGCAGTATATTTTCACTTGATTCATACAATGAAGATGCAGCCTTGTTAATATTATCAACCGATACTTTTTCCCATTGATTGATATCTGAGTTGAAATCGGAATTGAATATCAATTTCGACAGATTTTGAATCAAAATATAATTGGCGTACGGGTGGGAATTCCCCCTATCTGCTTTATTCGCTCCTGACACAAATTCCGAGATTCGGTCATAAATAGTTCCTTCTGTACAATACATCAATTCAATTACCTTTGACCTGTATTCCAAATCAGTAGAACTTATGTTTGGGTAATTGTTTAAATCAGTAAAATGTAAACTTTCATGTTTTAAATAAGAAACTTTAAATTTCTCTGAATTTAAATAATAAGTTCCTTTATTACAGTATAGCGTTGCAGATTCTTTTATAGCCCAGCCACCCACTTGAGAATCGCCAAAAGTTGCAAATTCATCATATCCGTTTATATGATAGCTTTCAATAAACACAACAGTAGTTTTTACAGTGTCTTTTGGTAAAATCACTTCATATTTTTTAGTACTTTCTTTATTCCAAATAAATATCTCTTGAAAACCATTTCGTAATTTAAAAGCTACTTTAAATCCTTCTTTTTCAATTATTTCTTTCAATACAGAGTCGTCTTTAATATTCTTTAGTAAGCTATCTTTTGAAAGATCTGTTAACTTTTTGGATAGTATATAGTCAGCGATGTTATTATAAAGCGTGGAGTCTGTTCTGTTTTCTGCTTTTAGTTTCAACAGTTCAACCCGCCAATATTCACGATAAATGTTCGAAATATCATTAATTATGTCGTTTCCTGACGTGTTTTCAAATACTTCTTCTTTTGAAATAAAACGAGCATGCATTTTTTTCTTCCATCTATGATAAATAAAGTTCACTATCGGATTTGAGAAACTTTTTCTTTCTTCGATTTTGATAAAAGCAGTACTTAAATCTCCAACACCTGCTAATGATACAATTTCTCTAAAACTATGTCTATCCTTGCCAAAATTGTTGCTTCCATAAAAGAATAGAGCAACCAATATTGAGATGCTAATAAGTGAAATGTTTCTTGTCTTTTTCTTCATTTTGTTTTAATTGTGGCTAACATCAAAATTCTCCGTCCTCGGCGGGTCTTCCCGCTTTTTCTGCGGGAGACCCACCGAAATCAGGATACGAAAGTTAAGTAAAAATCATCAACTGCGTTGCCCTGAATTAAGAAGAAAGAAGACTCCTGATTTTGCTGTAGTGCAATCCTCAGCATGTCATGGTTCGGCTGGCAGCTCGGTAAACTCGCTGTGACATTCCCTGCGACAAGCTCAGGATGACAAACTATGTGCCATTGACAGGTGTTATTACTTACCCGTAAGTTTACCACCCCAGCAGCAAAAAAGACTTCGCTTTTTTACTGCATCCTCCCGCTAAAAAAGCGGGACGGGCTCTCCTCAAAAAAAGGAGGGGAGCTCCCTCATTTCCTACTCGTGATCTTTGCACAGCTTACTTCAGTAGTCTTTGTAGCCATAAAATGAAAAAAGCTGCATCGCTGCAGCTTTTTGCTCCCCCTCCCCGACTTGAACGGGGGACCCCATGATTAACAGTCATGTGCTCTAACCAACTGAGCTAAGGAGGAATTTTACTTTTTTCCCTTGGGCGCCACCTTATCGGTATTGCTTTTGGGACTGCAAAAATAAAGAGTTTATCGGTTCAGCAAAATTTTTCTTTACTGTTTGCCAAATATTTATTGTTCGCAAGCATGCTTTTTAGAAAATGTGGGAATGTGGGAAATGTGCTAATGTGGGAATGTGGGGAATGTGATAATGTGGGAATGTGATAATGTGGTTAATGTGGGGAATGTGGGGAATGTGTGAATGTGGGGAATGTGTGAATGTGGGTAATGTGGGTAATGGGCTAATGTGGGAATGTGGGAATGTGAGGAATGTGCTAATGTGGGTAATTGGTTAAAGGGGTAATTGGTTAAAGGGGTAAATGGTGAAAAGGGTGAAAATTGCCGCATTGTCAAATTTTCACATTAGCGCATTGTCGAATTTGCGCATTGTCGAATTTTCACATTTTCACATTCCCCACATTGTCGCATTAACGAATGAGCATTACGTCTCCTTTCATAAATCCTTCTTTACCAAACCGGTCGGTGAAGCTGATTTGCCAGAAGTAGATGCCGAGCTCTGAGCGCCTGCCTTTGAAGGTGCCATCCCAGCCCACCTCGAGCGAATTGCCGGTGTATACCTCCTCGCCCCAGCGGTTGTATACCTTGAAGTAACGGAGGTCCTTGTAGCCTACTGCTCTGGGCCTGAAGTAGTCGTTGTGTCCGTCGCCATTGGGCGAGAACGCATTGGGCACCACAAAGGATGCTTTGTTTACCACCAGCACGCGTATGGTATCGTAGCCGCTGCAACCATAGGCGCTCTGCACAAATACGGAATAGGCATAAAATCCGGTATCGGGATAAAATGCTGTAGGATTGCTGATAGATGTATCGCTCAGGTTGAGCTGTGGCGACCACGCATACTGCACGCCTCCCCTGGCATCAAACTGCATACGCTCTCCCTTTACCACTATGGTATCGTCGCCGGCATAGGGCCTGAAATTCTGCACCACCACCCGCCTGAGTGTAGTATCTACGCAGTTTCTGAAGTTTTCTGAAATGAGCGTGACATTGTAAGTACCCCCTTTGGGGAAGATATGGGTAGGGTTTTGTTCTGCAGACTCGCCGCCATCCCCAAAACTCCATTTCCAGTAGGAGATGGGCTTGATGCTGCTCACAGTCTGGTCTTTGAAGCTGATAGGCGAGCCGGGGCAATACTGGCCGCTATCTGCAAAGCCTGTCCTGAACACCGGGTATATCTTCACCAGCCTGGTGATACTGTCGGGGCAGGTAGAGCCGGGGTTTACCACCAGTCTTACATTGTAGGTACCGGTATCGGGGTACACAAATGTAGGCTCAAACTCGGTAGAGGTATTGCCCGGGGCACCCTCTACCCCAAATGTCCACTTGTAGGCAAAGCCACCGGAGCTCTTGTTGACAAAGCGCACGGTATAGTCGGTACAGTTTACTATGTAGGTATTGGGGGCGGTAGAAAACTGTGGTATATCGGCCACGACCACCTTGGAGCAGTCTGTAACCACAAACTGAAACTCTCTCTTTACTGTATTGATGATTATTCCGTTTCGCCACTCATTGCAGCAGATGGTTACCAGGTAGCGCCCTATACGATTTGGCGTACCGGTGATGATACCTGTTACCGGATCTATCTCGATAAGCGGAAAACCGGATATAGCATTCTGAAAAGTGTAGGGAGGATAATATCTTACGGTATCATATGGCGGATATCTGGCAGTCTTGGGCTTGATGTCGGCACCGGTAGCACCCACCTGAGCCGCGCAAAACTCGTAGGTAAGCGAGTCGCCATCGGGATCGGTAGCAGAGTTATCGTAATACAGGGGGTTGTTGAGGCAGATGATTTGTGGCGGATAGTTGGTGAAAGAAGCACTGTTGTTGCGCCTGCTAGAGCCGGGTATGACACAGAAGTAAGTAGCCCCCTCATCGCCGGGTGCTATCACGTTTATAATGCTGGAGTTGCGGCAGCAGCGCTGATACACAATAGTATATCCCGAAGCATTAGCCGGCAGGTAGTATGTCTTCTCAAAACGCTTGCGCTGCAGGCATAGGGGGGGTATGTTCTTCACACAGTCGTTGCTGAAGTTGCCGGGCACTACAATAGAGCCTCCTGTACCGGCTATGGGGTTAAAGAATATATTGGTATCTACCTGATACGGAAACGAACCGGGTCCGAAAGGTGCATTATCATTATCGTAAACGGTAAAAAATGCAGGGTTATCTTCAGCAATGGCTTCAGGCACACCGGTGATACAGTCTTGATAGATGTATAGTGTGGCGCGGTATATCATTCTTATTCTGCCACCTATTACGGTATCGCCCAGATGGCGATAGGTAAAATCTCCACCCACTATGTGCGACGCCATTGCATCGCCCGTGCAAAGCGACATCAACGCAATTAAAATAAAAAATATCCTTTTAGTCATCTATTCAGCTACGATTAGGGCAACAGTAATTGCAAAACTCCCGGAGGTCTGCAACCAGCATTTCCGGGTTTTCGATAGTACTTATGTGTCCACACCCGATATATAAAGTTACAAAATTAATATAAGATTGATGACATTCTTTTAAAATTTTCCGGTAGTCTATCAGCGCATCCTCGCTACCCAGCACCCACTGCACAGGGTAGGCGGCCTCATGCACCACCGCCCTATTATCGGCGCGGTGTATCATAGCCCGGTAAAAATTTATCATCCCCTCATCGCTCATACTCAGTCCCATGGCTGTTTTCTCTGCTACTACGCCGGGGTGTGCACTGGCGTACCCGGGCGCAAAAAGATTTGCAGTCATCTGTTTTATAAACGATTCTTTTCCGCCCATCTGTATGAGCTCTATTGTTTTTAACCTTAATTTCACTTTTTCGTCGTCGTCGGCCATGGGGCTGGAGTGTATGAGCGATAGCCCTGCCACACATGCGGGATACAATCTGGCAAAAGCCAGCGCCACATAACCACCCATAGAGTGTCCGGCAATAATTGCCTTGGTTATACCCTCCTTATCCAGTATCTGCTTTATGCCCGCAGCCATGTCTGCCAGCGATGTGGGCGCCGCCAGCGGGCTGTTGCCGCTGCCGGGGAGGTCGGGTATGAGCAGGGTAAAGGAATTCTTTAGCTCATCGGCTACCCTACTCCATATCCTGCCGCTATCCGGAAAGCCGTGCAGCAGCACTACTACCGGCCCATTGCCTGCCCTGGTATAATACATCTCCTGTGCTTGTGTGCCGTTAGTCATTTGCAGGTATTTTTTTCACTTGGTTGTAGCGGTATATATATCCGTATATGAGCAATAGCGCCAGCAGCACCGGCAGCAGCTCTGGTATGAGTGCCTGTATTTTGAGCACATGCAGCAGCAACGATACCAGTATGAGCAGCATAGCCACAACGGCATACTTATCCTTTCGGCGGAAGCTCATAAAAGCTACTACAACATTGAGCGGCAATGCCCAGAGCACATTGAAGTTGTTGCTGCAGCCCTGGTGGTCTGTAGCAAACCACATTACCAGCATGAGGCAACCCAGCAAGCCACTGACAAACAACAGCAGCCGGCTCATTACATTGCCCAGAGGCCGTAGTTTTTTTACCGTGAGCCCCAGTATGGTGAGCAGTAGCAAGCTACCGGTGAGCACCATTCCCTCATTGAGCCCTGCGGGTTGTTTAGGATTTCCCTGCAGCAGCACTTCTGCAGGTCTGGCTATTTTGGTTCCATTCACCGTGGCTGCTGCCACACCATCGCGCAGATAGTCTGGCAGGAACATAATATCCGTATTGGTCATTACCACGTCTATCTTGCTGCCCAGCAGTATATTCACCCCCAGACGGTCCCAGTGCTTGCGGTAAAAATACTGGTTGATAATATCGCGGAATGTAGGCTGGTATCCGCCTGGGAGCACCGAGCTGTATGCAAATGACTTGCCCAGCGACTTGGGGAAAATATCGCGTATACGGGTAGCGCAGTTGTCGAAAAAGAAGTCATACTTGTAATACCTGTTTTCTGGCAGGGTATTCACCTCCAGAAAAGTTTTTATCTCTTCCATTTTGGCCTCATCCAGCAGCAGCACCTGCTCCTCTACCCTCCTGCCATGCTCGGTATACTCCTCCACAAAGTCTTCGTAGAGATTGGCAGCTACATAATAGAGCAGCTTGCCCCTCATAAACTTCAATTCAAAATCATCGTCGTAACCAAACATCCCATAGTTATACACCAGATCGCTCAGCGGTCCCTGTACATTGCTATCAATTACCCGCAGGGCAGTGTGACCAAATGTTTCGTACACCTCATCGCCGGGACCGCACGTCAGCAGGCTTATGCGCAATCCGGCCCTTTGGGGCTGTGTGGTATCCGTTACCTGCCCTTCTGTCTTCAGAAAAGCAGCAATCGCCCATAAGAAAAAGAAAATTCTTTTTATCATGCTACAAAATAACGAAACACTACGCTAATGCGGACACTCTTCACATTCTTTTCATAATAAACGCGTGCATGCGGCGGGAGTGGCTAAGAAATAATCGAATACTTCCTATAGTTTTACAGAAGCATAGCCAGAAAACGGATGAATAGTAACAAATGTATACTGCCTTTACTGTTGTTGTTTTGCCTGGCAGCCCCACAAGCTCAGGCGCAAAAAGCGAAACTGATAGACGCTACCGAGCAATGCTGGAGTGGTGGCATAGCCGGCAGGCATGGTTGCAACTATACCTTTACTATTGATTTTGTGTCGAAATCTGATGAAATACAAGCCGACTCTATATGGATAGGTGATAAGCCTATGATGTTTGCCCATGAAAATAGAGGAAGTGATGCTACTCTGAAAGTAACCACTATATAAATCAAAACACGCCTCTTCATCACCGCCGGTGTCAGTAAAGAGGATTATGAAGACAAATATGGCCCAAACTCAACAACTAGCGTGCGTAAAAAAGGTATAAAACCACCTATAAAGTACCGCGGCGTAGCACTGCTGTGCTACCGGCACCGTGGCATGCGCAAATATTATACCATTTCAAAAATCATGCAGCAATATCCACACCAATCTTACCCATAAAAAGGCATTTATATTATTCAATATTTTCAATTCACATTACTTTTTCGATTAAAACAGCAATAAAATCGCAGTAAAGAAAAAAACTCCTGCCGTAAGCTATGATAATTGAGATTTGTTATTTACCTTGCCATCACAAAACAATATTGAATGAAAAATTACGTCTTACTAGCGTTTTTATCGATCGCACTTATGGGGGCTAGCAGCGCCACAGCCCACGGAGATGACTCCAAATCCGATTCTAAAGAATTCCGTTGCTACAAAGCATGGAAGAAAGATTGGAAAAGCGACAAGAAAGAGGTTAAAGCAAAGAAGAAAATGGATCAGGACAGACCATTTGCTGCTGCGCGCAAACATCGCAAAGCCCACAAAAAAGCGTGGAAGAGCGAAATGAAAGAGCACAACCACTCACATTACTACCACTGGTATTAGTAGGTTAGTTTCCATTTACTTATAAGTAGCCCCATGCACTATGCCTCGGGGCTATTTGTAATTAGAAAATGTGCAAAGCACCAAACAACCCTTTGTATTCCGAACCTGCCTGCCTGACAGTAGGTTCGACGTTCCCAAAAATATCCCCCTCTCCTACCCTTAATATTAACCTACTTCCTCATTACATTTGCAGACTTAAAAAAATAAACTATTAAAAATGAAAAAAATTTTTTTGCTTTTTGTTGCCGTCATAACACTTCAGGGGGCTCGTGCCGATGAGGGTATGTGGATACCGATGCTCATTGGTAAGAACTATGAAGAAATGCAACGCCTGGGATTGCGCCTCACGAAGGACGACCTGTACAACATCAACAACAGCAGTCTGAAGGATGCCATATTACAGTTTGCAGGCGGCTGCACAGGAGAGATGATTTCTGACAAAGGCCTGCTGCTGACCAACCACCACTGTGGCTATAGCGCTATTGCAGAGCTGAGCACAGTAGACAGAAACCTGCTGGACAATGGCTTCTGGGCTAAGAGTATGGATGAAGAATTGCCTGCCAAAGGCATCACAGCGCTCTTCCTGCAGCGCATGGAAGATGTGACCGACGAAGTAGTAGAGGCTCTGGGTAAAGCTAAAGGCGAAGACTATAATAAGAAACTGGAAGCAATAGCAAAAAAAATAGAAGACCGCTCAAAAGATGGCGGCAAGCTGGTGGCCAATGTGAAGTCTTACTTCAACGGCAATCAGTTCTTCCTGCTCATCTACAAGCGCTATACGGATGTGCGCCTGGTAGGCACACCACCAAAATCACTTGGTAAGTTTGGTGGCGATACCGACAACTGGATGTGGCCACGTCACACTTCGGACTTCTCAATGTTCCGCGTGTATGCCGATGAAAACAACCAACCAAAACCATATAGTGCCACTAACGTTCCTTTCCGTCCCAAAAAACACCTGCCTGTTTCTGCAAAGGGTGTGGAAGAAGGTGATTATGCAATGATTATGGGTTATCCGGGTCGTACCAACCGTTATGAAGTTTCTTATGGTGTAGACCTTGCGGTAAATGCAGTGAACCCATCAATCGTTAATTGCCGCGACCTGCGTCTGGCTATCATGAAACGCCACATGGACAAAGACAAAAAAGTATACCTGCAACTTACTTCATCTTACTCAAGCATAGCCAACTACTGGAAATACTACATAGGTCAGACAGAACAACTCATACGTCTGGATGTGGTAAACAACAAAAAAGCTGCAGAAGATAAATTCTCTGAGTGGCAGCGCAAAAACAACAGGGCTGATGGCCTGTTGGGTGAGTTTGCGAAAATATATGCCGACTACACACCTTATGCCAAACATCAGGTATATTATACCGAAGCCTTCCGCGCTCCTGCGCTTACTCGTATGGCTGCCGGTCTCAAACCACTGTATGATGCGTACGAAAGGCACAACGGAAAACTGGAAGAAGACACACTGAAAAAATATGTGAACATAGCCCAAAGCAACTACCGTGCTACTGTAAAAACTTATGATGCCGGCACAGACATGGAGCTCTTCACAGAGATGAACAGCCTCTACTATCAGAATGTACCGCAAAATCAGCACCCTGCTATATACAAAACCATGCTGAAAGGAAAAGACGGCAAAAACAAATCTGCTTACGCAGCCTATACCACTACTGTTTTTTCCCGCACCTTCCTTACAGACAGCAATAAGTTCAATGCCTTTATCAAAGCACCTACTTTCGCCAAGCTGAAAGCCGATGCTGCTGTACAGTATGCAAATAGTTTTATATCCAACTACAACAATAACTATCAGCCAAAAGTTGAATCGTTCAGCAATGCAAAGGCAGAGCTGGCAAGGGAATACGTAAAACAACTGATGGAAATGCAGAAAGGCAAAAAATTCTACCCGGATGCAAACTCTACAATGCGTATCACCTATGGCAAGGTAATGAGTTACCAGAAAATTGATGGTATTGAGTATAACTACTTCACTACGCTCGACGGATTGATAGCAAAATACAAGCCAAACGATGACGAGTTTGATGTACCAAAAGAACTGATAGAACTGTATAAAAAGAAAGACTATGGTCGCTATGCTGATGCAGACGGCACACTGCACACCTGCTTTATCACCAACAACGACATTACAGGTGGCAACTCAGGCAGCCCGGTAATGAACGCTTATGGCGAACTGACAGGCACTGCATTCGACGGCAACTGGGAAGCTATGAGCGGCGATATAGCCTTCGACAAAAAATACAAAAGGACAATAGTTTGCGACATCCGCTTTGTACTATTCCTTATAGACAAAATGGGTCATGCAGACAATCTGATAAAAGAAATGGACATCAGATATTAATAGGCCTATTAAGAAGCGAAGAAACAAAAGCGGCGGGGATAACTACCCTGCCGCTTTTATTTTTAGTATGTGGGCTGCCTGTAGCGTCAGGTCATTTCAACAACGTTCCGACGCTTCCCTGCCGATAACTATGGGAATTGCGAGGGTAATGAATACTTGTGTTCTTTATGTGCAGTCTAATGCACACATTTTTCAGGGATTTTCAATAGTATACTGCGGAAACAGCAACTTAAATTTATCATGAGAGAGCGCTTTCATTATAAATCCCGCTACCAGCGGGTGTGCATCCGCCATTTCCCGGTCATAAGGGTCCAGTGATGAAGAGAGCATGTATATGCGCACATTGTCTTTCACAATTGCCGGGAATTTCTGAAAAATGTCCAACGCCTGCCATCCGGTTGTTACCGGCATATCTATATCCAGCAACAATATCGTGAGGTCGGCACTATTATCTGTATACTTAGACCTGATGTATTCAAGTCCCTCTAATGCCTCAGTATATGTCCTTACTGCAGCCCCTCCGGTCATTCGCTCAATCACCTTGCGACACACAATATTATGCATGCCATCATCATCAACCACTATAAATTCCGGCATACTTTCTGATTTCATACTTGTAGAAAATCTGGTAAATTTTATTTCCCAAAACAAATCTAATCCAATAATTCATTTACACTACTATAATTGGCATCATTTCTGATGATACAAATCAAACGGTAAAACAGCCTGATTTCTATTCAACTATTTAAGGGAATATATGCTTTTGAGTGTTTCAGGAATTTTATCGAAGTCATTAGATTTATCAAAAAAATAGTCGGCACCGGATTCCATACACCTTTCTATATACTGGGGAACATTTACGTTTGTAAGCATGATAATGAGCAAATCGGGATAGGATTTTCGCAACATGATCAGCAGGTCTATTCCATTCGCATCCCGGGCATCTTCTTACAGATGAATGTCAAGATATCACTGCATCCGGTTTTACCTACTGTATAGATAGCAGCGCCGCAGATATACTGCATGCATACCCTACTACTACTACCTCATCTATTTCATTTATAAGCTGAGACAAACTTGCCACTACTACAGGTGAATCGTCTACTATAAAAATTCTGTTTTGTATCTGCTCACGACTCATCGATAAGATTTTCGGCAAAGAAACAACCTTAGCCTTTCACGGATTGTAGTATACACTATGAATCTTTTGTAGTTGTTTGTACTACAAATCAATGGATGTTATTCGCTAGTATTTCATTGCACTAATCGAAAAACGCAGCGCATAAGCGCACTATTTAGCATTACTCATCAACTGCTTATACGCCTTAATAAAAATAACTCCCAGATTTTTATGGGGGGGAATGTAGTCGCTGTATTTTTCGTATAGCTCCTTGCGCTTCAGGAAATACTCATCCAGCCCCTGCCAGGTGGTTATCCAGTTAATGTCTGCCCCATCCTGCAACTGAGTATTGATGGCCCTGATAATGGGCTCATTGATGGCCCCTACCCCTGTCTGCTTAGACGAAATAATATGCGCCCCAGGCGCCCTGCCCAGTACTGCAGCTACATTGTGATAGCCACCACAGGAGCCCAGCACCACTATACGCGCGTTGGTATCCAGCTTAGACAAGGTAGTCTTTACATGGTAGCTATGCCCCCGGTGCACCACAATCTTCGGCCTTATGTTGTTATCAGACAGGTAAGCATCCAGCGAGCTGATAGCCAATTCATCCTCCGGCGCTTTTAGCGGTCTGTTGGCATACATTACAACGGGTCGGCCGGTAGTGGCTGTCACCACTGTCCAGTAATGGTTTGTAGTATCTACTTTCCATTTTGGGTTCTTGTAATAATCTTCTATATACCCCTCGTAAGCTGTCTTTCCATCTTCATCGCCATAAAAGAATACCCGCTCAAATATAGTCCCGGTATCGTTGGTGAGGGAAGCAAAGGGTACCAGATTTATCGGTGGCAATTTGAGTTTGGCAGATGCCGATGCCGCACCTGTGTCACTGGCAGACACCTTGTTTGTCTCTATCAGTTTTGCCAGCAGGCTATAGATGGCAATCCCTTTTTTGTTTTTCTCAGCTACAGAGCGGTTGTAGTTTTCCTTCACTTTCTGATTGAGGAATACAAACAGCACAGAATCCTTGATGCTGCCAAAAGCATCCGCTACGTTCACCGCATCTTCCAACTCGTTTTCAGGGCCATTTTGCAATCCGCCTATAAACCGCGACATCACATTGGTGCGGGCAGAATCATCCATAGACACCAGAAACTCAGACAATGTATTGTAGCCCGCACACAACCTTATAAATGTGCGAAAATGGTCGTACCCCAGTGAGCTCAGCAGTTCATTGCCCTTCACAGGTGCCATGCGCTCCATCATGCGCCTGAAGGTACCCAGGAAGCTGCTGGTGTACAACTCCTCGCGCCCATATACCATTATGTAGTAGAGGGCTGCAGGAGGCAGGCTATCTAAACACCTGAACCGAACTTCATCGGTAGTATCGTGCAGGGCATTCATGTGCCGTGCAAAATCTCTAAGCGCATTGTATTCCAGTGCCTCTGTATACAACTGCCGGGTGAGCCCCTCATTGCTGATGCGCAAGTCTGTAAGATGCCTGTAGCTCAATACCGGGTCGGCAGCGATACTATCTATCTCTTCTATGGTTTTAGCGTCAGCGTAGAGGTAAGACACAAACGGCAACCCGCGCAGCGGCGCCTGCGACTCGGCAGTCAGCTGCACTATAGCCTGCACAAAGGGGTCTTTGGTGCGGTATACAGCCCCCTTCAGCAATACATTGCTGGATAAGGTGTAATTAAACACCAGCTTGGGCTCCAGCCGGGCAGCAGCTTTTATGATGTCGGCAGCAAAGCTGTCTCTGGCAAATTCCTCCAGCCGCTTTATCATCATTACAGGATCCTGCCTGCCCATATAAGTATAAATAAAGGTACGGGCTTCAGGCTGATTGTCGAGCAGCACCCTGCCATTGTCCAGCGTGTAGATGCCCGGATTGTCCATCGTAAAATCGAGCGATTTATACTCATTGGCAGCCAATATCACATCGTGCATATTGTGCACCAGATTGCTGTAAAAGGCAGGCGATGGTCGCGGGTCGGCATGATACTGGCGCATCAACTCCCACAAGGCCCTCAGGCTCTGAATCTTCTGCTGATTATTCATCACCGTGTCGCGGCCATTAGCAGGCATATTCTCCACCATTATTTGCATCAGGTCTATATCCCTTATCAGAGCATTGGTATAGAGCAGCGAAGATGCCACATCTCCCGGCAGTGTTATGCGGTTATCGGTATAGCCGTCCATAGCATCGGCGCGCTCCTGCTCTTTGTCTATCCGGTCGTGAAAGAGCACACGCGCCAGCGGTATAGGCTGCAACAGTGTGGCTGCAAGATAGGCGTTGATGTGCTCCGTATTTTTTTTGGGAGCCACCGTTATCTTCTCAGCATGTTTTGCGGTATCGGCACGGGCTATTACGCTATCCTGCTGCGCAAAAGCTGCAGCAACACACAACAATAAAAGGCATACCAAAACAATCTTTCTCATAATACCACCCCGGGCGGGAAGGAATGTATCAGTCAAATATACTTTTTAAAGTGTGAAGAAAAGACGAAAAAAGTGAAAGTAAACTATAGGACTGTTTTTATTAGATCATCTATGTTGTCTGAATAAAGGTCGGATAAAATTTGAAATCCAAACGTAGGTATAATAAAACAAAACAAGAATAAGGGAGATAAGCGCCCAGTAGAGAATGAATGCAGGCCAATCGGCCAGGAGACAGCTAAAAAATGAACCCGGCACCACACTAGGTGGATGGTCGTACTTCCAATCATGGCGAAAGAGGAATAGCGTTGCAATTACAGCAATTATGTTCACCACAATTATTCTCTCCCTGCGTTGTCTGGTCATATTCACATAACGGCGATATTGAAAGAATATTGTTGGCAGAATATTTTTGATGCCCGCGATATGGCTACACCTGCCGCATTGCCGGGGTTTTCGTTGAATGTTACAGATATGTTCAAGGGTATACCAGCAGATGAGTAGCCTATTCCTGCTCATCACCTCTTTACATCTAAAATCAATTGTTTGTTAAAAAGCGGGATAGCATGCACATTATGGCTGCAATATTTCTACAAACAATATCTTTACAGCTACAGTTGCCGCTATACTATGAATATAAATAATAATAACACTTTACTGCTCTTTGTTCCTGCTATTTGTCTTCTGGTGGCCTGTGGCAGTAAAAAGAAAGATGCTGTACCTGCTAAATCTGCCAGACAAAACTCGCTTACTGCCGAGGGGTTTGTGGTAAACCCGGAACGTTTTGAGCGCAACTATACTGCCAGCGGCGCACTGCTGCCCAATGAGGAAATACAAATACTGTCGGAAGTAGCAGGGCGTGTAACAGCAATCAGTTTCTCAGAAGGGGCTACTGTGGCAAAGGGTCAGGTGTTGCTACAGGTATATAATGATGATATAAAAGCACAAATCAGGAAATCGAGAGCCCAGAAAGAACTGCAGGAAAAAATTAAAGCCCGTCAGGCAGAGCTGCTGCAGATAGGCGGCATCAGCCAGCAGGATTATGAAACCACTACGGCGCAGATACAATCGCTGAATGCAGACATAGCCTACGCTGAAGCTATGCTGCGCAAGACAACAATCATAGCTCCCTTCTCGGGCAGAATAGGCATACGCAATGTGAGCACGGGTGCGGTAATATCTCCCACAACGGTGATCGCCACACTGCAACAGGTAAGCACCCTGAAGCTCGACTTCACAGTGCCGGACCAATACCGGGATGAGGTAAGCACGGGCAAGCGTGTTTCCTTTACTATCAATGGCAAGCTAGATACGTTTGCAGGTGTGATATCGGCTATAGAGCCAACTGCAGATGCTGTAAGCCATACCGTAAAAGTGCGAGCTATTGTAAAGAACGATGGGAACAAACTAATGTCGGGTTCGTTTGCGCATGTTGTTATACCGTTTGGCAGCAACACCAGCGCACTGCTGATTCCTTCTCAGGCTATTATACCCACAGGCAGAGATAAGAAGGTGGCTGTAATAAAAGACGGCAAGGCAAGAATGACTACAGTAGTTGTGGGCACACGCACCAATGATATGGCTGAGATACTGCAAGGGCTTACGGCCGGCGATACCATCATCATCACGGGCATCATGCAGGTGAAAAATGATATGGATGTGAAAGTGTCGTTTAAGAAAACAACTTCTTAGTTCTATTGTTTTACCAACTGATTCTCCAGTTCCAGCACAACTGTCTCATTTACTTTGAGGTCGTAAGCGGCGGTATATAGTGTGCTGAGGGCTATTACATAATCGTTTTCAGCCTGGCGCACCTCCAGAGTTGTACCTACTCCCAGTCTGAACCGGGACTGCTGCACATCCAGATTCTCTTTGGCATAACCTATGTTTTCATCGGCTATCTGGTATGCGGTTACAGCCAGTTGGTAATTTCTCCAGCCGGTGCGGTATTGCCTGCCTACTACTGTGTTCTGCTTTTCGTAGAGTAGCTGGTCTCTCATTACCTGTAGCGAGGCTACATCGGACTGGCGGCGCAGGTTGCCCCCACCAAAAACAGGTATACTGGCAGAGAGCATGCCATTGGGTCCGTAGCTGCGGCTGAAGAGTGCAAAGCCTGTAGCATTGGTAGTCTGATTGTATACATACCCACCATTGAAAGTGACGGTAGGCAGAAAAGAGGACTTTGCAATTTTAGCGTTGAGCTTAGATATTTCGGTATTGGTGCGGTAGGCACTCAGCGACAGGTTTATATCGCGCAGCCGGTCATTATCTATTGCCTTCAGGTTTTTATTGAGCGAAAGGCTATCATCTACTATGTAAGTAGTGTTCTCCCGCTCGCCCATCAGCACATTGAGCGAATCGGCAGCGTTGGTAAGATTGGCGACAAAGCGCACAGAGTCTGACCGGCGGGCATTGTAGTCTACCCTTGCCTGCAGATAATCAATCTTGGCACTGGCGCCGGTTTTGAATTTCAGGTCAGACACCTCCATGCGGGTTTTGGCAAGTGCTATGGCGGTGCTGTTTGCGAGCAGTTGCTTTCTTTGCCATACCACCTGAGCATACATCTGTATGGTGCGTGATACCATGGTCTGTATCTGCGCTTTAAGTTGCACCTGGCTCAGTGCTTCAAATTCGTTGAGCTGCTTTTTTATCAGAAACATTCTTCCACCGTCGAAGATGGTCCAGTTGACAGTAAGAGCGGGATTGATATTGGTGCTGCCTGCTTTTGGGTTGCTTTGTACGGCACCGCTGGCCAGCTCGTTGTATACATTGCTCTTGCTACGGGAGGTAGACGTAGACAATATAACATTAGGAGCAAATCCAGCATTACCAAGTGTATTATTTCTGGCTGCCTGCTGTACATCTATATCTGCTACACCTATATCGAAATTGTGCTGCAATGTTTTAGCAATAGCCTCCTGCAGCGTAAGGCGCACCTGAGCATGCGCTACACCATGAAACAACACCAGAAGAAAAACAAAGTGCTTAACCATTTACGCTAATAATTTTGATTTTCGGCAGCCAGCGGATCTATTACCTTTCTGCGGGAAAGCAGTGCATAGATTACCGGCACGATAAATAAGGATAGAACTAAGGAGAACATAACCCCGCCCACTATCACTATGCCCAGAGATTTGCGGCTGGTAGATGCTGCCCCTAAAGACATGGCAATAGGCAATGCACCAAATGCCATGGCCAGACTGGTCATGAGTATGGGGCGCAGGCGCATAGTGGCAGACTCTACAGCGGCATCTATTTTAGATGCTCCCTTTTCCCGGATATGGTTGGCATACTCTACAATAAGAATACCGTTTTTGGTTACCAGGCCTATCAGCATAATCATGCCTATCTCAGAAAAAATGTTGAGTGTCTGGTCAAATGCCCAAAGAGAAATAAGCGCACCCGCCAATGCCAGCGGAACGGTGAGCATAATGATGAGGGGGTCCATAAAACTATTGAACTGAGCGGCAAGAATGAGGTATATAAGACCCAGTGCCAGCAGAAATGCGAAGGAGATATTGGAAGAGCTCTCGGCATAGTCGAGCGAGGCACCTGATAGCTGAGAATAGAAACTATCGTCAATTACTTTATCCGTTTTCAGCTTATCAAAAATGGCATCCATTGCATTTATACCGTCTCCGATGGTCTTGCCCGGAGCAAGGTTGGCAGAAATGGTAGCAGACTTATACCGGTTGAAGTGGTATATCTGCGACGGGCTGGTAGACTCTGTTACCTGTACAATGTTATCTATTGATACCATAGTACCGTCTTTCGCCTTTACATAGTACTGTGCCAGGTCTACCGGTGCATCACGATTCTCTCTGAACACCTGCCCTATTACCTGATATTGCTTACCGCTAATGGTAAAATACCCCATGCGCCCATTGCTGAGCGCAAACTGCAGTGTTTGCGACACATCGCTTACAGGTATGCCCATGTCTGAGGCCTTGGCACGGTCAATAGTTACAGACAGCTCCGGTTTATTGAATTTGAGGTCTACATCCACAGCCTGAAACGTAGGGTTTGCACTGACCGAATCGAGGAAGATGGGCAATACTTTTTGCAGCTTCTCGAAATTAATGTTCTGCAACACATACGCTATAGGAAAAGAACTGCCGGTGCGCTTCACAGCAATTGTCTGCTCCTGTATAGGGAATGCTTTACCGAAATTGAGCTTTTTCACATGCTTACCCAGTGCTTCTACAATCTCTGCCTGGCTGCGGTCTCTGTCTGCCGGGTCCTTGAGCTTTACATTCGCAAATCCGGAATTGATTGACCCGGTAATAAAGCCGGGAGCTGTAATAGAAAGCACTACTTCTTTTTCGGGCACACTATCTATTATAACTTCTACCAGTTGATCTATATAGGCATCAGTAGCATCGTAAGAAGAACCCTCGGGCGTAGAAACCTGAAGCCGGAAGCGGCTACGGTCTTCCATAGGAGCCAGCTCGCTCTGCATACCCTTGCCTATCAGCACTATGAGTAGAAAAGAAACACCGATACCAGAAAGAGCCACCCATTTGTGCTTCATTATCCACACCAGCCCGTTTCTGTACAGGTTTTCCATTCCCAGAAAAAAAGGCTCTGATTTGGTATAGAATTTAGTAGGCTTGTGCACATCTTTTGTCATGAGTACATTGAGTACCGGAGTAAGCGTAAGCGAGACAAAAGCAGAGATAAGCACAGCACCGGCTACCACTATACCAAACTCGCGAAAGAGCCTGCCGGTAAAGCCCTGTAGGAATATAATAGGCAGGAACACCACAGCCAGTGTAATAGAGGTAGATATGACCGCAAAGTATATTTCCTCGCTACCCTCTTTGGCTGCCTTGTGCTTATTCATGCCCTGCTCCAGCTTTTTGAAGATATTCTCTGTAACCACGATACCATCATCTACCACCAGCCCGGTAGCCAATACTATAGCCAGCAGGCTGAGGATATTGATGGTAAAGCCCATGATGTACATAATGAAGAAGGCTCCAATAAGACTGACCGGAATGTCTATAAGCGGACGGAAGGCAATAAGCCAGTCGCGAAAGAACAGGTAGATGATAATGATAACAAGCGCAAACGCAATGAGTAAGGTCTCCTCGACCTCTGAAATTGACTTCTTGATAAAGGAGGTAGTATCGAGCGCTATGTCAACTTTGAAATCGTCGGGTATATCTTTTTTCAGTTCTTCGTAGCGCTTGTAAAACTCATCGGCAATAGCTACATAGTTGGAACCCGGCTGAGGTATAACTGCCAGTGCCACCATGGGTACGCCGCTCTCCTTCAGCTGTGTTTCTTCGTTTGCCGGTCCCAACACCGCCTCTCCTATATCGCGCAGGCGCACATCTCTGCCATCTACGTTTCTTATTATAAGATTGTTGAAATCCTGCTCGGAATATAATCTGCCCAGCGTGCGCACAGATAGCTCTGTGCCCGCGCCTGCTATTTTTCCGGCAGGCAGCTCCACATTCTGTTTATCCAGAGCAGACTGTACGTCGGGGAATGTGATACCATAACCTGCCATCTTGAGCGGGTCGAACCAGAGGCGCATGGCGTATGGCTTCTGCCCCCATATCTGTATACTGCTCACGCCGGGTATGGTCTGCAACCGCTCTACCAGCACATTTTCGGCATAGTCGGTAAGCTCCATGGGGTTCTTGGTTTTGCTTTGCACCGTCATAGATATGATCGGTGATGAGCTGGCATCGGACTTTGTCACTACCGGCGGTGCATCAATATTTTGCGGCAGGCTTTTGAGTGCCTGAGATACTTTGTCACGCACATCGTTAGCAGCAGCCTCGAGGTCTATACCTAGATCGAACTCGACACTAATGCTGCTGGAACCCTGTGCACTGGCAGAGGAGACATTTTTTATACCGGCTATACCATTAATAGACTTCTCCAGCGGCTCAGTGATCTGCGACTCTATTACATCCGGGTTGGCTCCTGAATACCCAGTTTTTACATTGATGATTGGAGGGTCGATAGAAGGATAATCCCTGATGCCAAGAAACTTAAACCCTATAATACCAAAAACCAGAATAATGATATTCATTACTATGGCTAAAACTGGTCGGCGTAAGGAAAGTGATGGCAGGCTCATTTAAGAAAGCGAATATAGCGAATTATGGAGCAAGAATCGCTGAAAGCAATGCTACGGCTATTCAGAAAAATACATACCATTTCAAAATGCATGCCTTTAGCACTAGCAGACAGCTTAAAATGAGGAGTATAAAATTGTTATGTAATTTTTTTAACAAAAGGTCTATTGTATTTTCTACTACAATCCTGTTGCCACGAATCACCTTTTTTGAGCTGCCAGATGAAGAAAGAGGCAATAAGGAATATGATATTAACTGTACTAGCAAATGGCGGTGCACCTTCGGGCCAAATCTGACCGAGTATTACTACAGCATTTAAGAAAAGCAAAATGAGAAGGATTGGTTTTGCATCACCAACATAAAATAATGCAAGAAGTCTACTGAACTTAGTGAAGATGTTCTACAAATAGATTGGCCGGTTTGCTATCATCTGAAAAATATCAAATCCTATATGTTTATTGATCTTGCAATTATTAGCCTATAATCAAACCCAATTGGCATTCGGGCAAAATCATGTTTTTAATATTTTCCTTCCCTCAACCAAAAGGAGAAGGGCTAATGTTTTTGGGTACATTGTGCCATCAGGATTATATCCCCAGCCCAATCTGCACGCCACCATAACCATGTTGCTTTCCTGTATTGAATTCTTTTGAAACAACTGCCAAAAAATACTCCAAATAGACTTTGCGATATGCCACAACAATACCAAAACGATTTCGAAAGGTAAATCTGTTGAGCTTACTGTCTGTCACAATATATGGACTATTACGATTGAACATCCCCCCCTGCATTGTAGCATCGCAACCAATCAGGTTTACTTCCGGTCGTTCGTATAAATAAATACTGAACTCATTTTTGGCCAGGCGCACATCGGAATAAGGAGATGAAAAATAACCTGCCATTAGGGTGCCCGCCACCCCACCCTTGCAACTCAGCGTACCAAGGCTCAAGCTACCTGCACCACTGACGGACAAATATTTACCAATGCCAAGTATTTGTTTTTCATAGTCTATCTGATAATTCAATGCCACATCATTTTGTATCTGGTGTTGCCAGCCATGTGGCATTATGTTTGCAAGTGCTTTATGAATTCCTTCCTGCATTTGTCTGGTACCCGCTAGGGGGCCTATCATTCCGATATAAAAAGATGATGAGAATCGCTGGTTATTAACGGGGTTGATAGCTATCAAAAAGGTTTTGAACAAGATGCAACCAGCAAACGGTCGATCATTAATTAGAATATAGTCGCTGCTGATGCTGGATGGTGTGTATCCATTGTGCTGCAATCCCATACCATAGCGGACATAACTGTATCGGGGATTAATCAAAACCTTGTTGACAAAAAAATTCTGAAACTGAGGTGACACTAATTCGATATCTATACCCTGAGTATAATACTCGTCAATAGCCACAAAAAAATCATTGTCGTAGCTGAGGCGAAAATAACCATCGTTGCTAATATTTTTATAGGCAGCTACATTACTTATAGCCTGAGCGCAGACAACGGATACCTGAGCAGAAATAAAAAACAATAAACAACAGAAAGTCCTGAACATAGTAATTTATCTACGGCAAAGGTGGAATGAAGGTTCTTGTCTTAACAAATTTACAGCAATTAAGTACTCAATGTAGTCGTCAAAAAAATTCCGAGTAGAGGGAAAGCAAGGTTTATTTAAATTTTCAGAAGAATTCAATTGTTTAACAATTCCTACTAGGAATATCCTAACAAAAATTGCATATTTGTATATAATTACAAATTTATGGCATCGTATCTGATAGCGGATAGTGGCTCAACAAAAACCGACTGGTGCTTGCTGAGAAAAGGAAGCAAGCCAGTACTATTTCAGACTTCAGGTATCAACCCGTACATCCAAAGTGGCGAAGCAATAAGCGAGATGCTCCAAAAGGAGTTGCCATGGACTGGAAAAAAAAATAACCCGGACGTTATCAACTATTATGGCGCAGGTGCATCTTCGCCGGAAAAACAGACTATTCTCTCCGGACTACTGAAGAAACACTTTTATGCCGAAAAAGTGACTGTGCAGAGCGACCTCATGGCCGCTGCCCTATCTTTGTGTGGCGAGAACAAAGGAATAGTAAGTATATTGGGTACAGGCAGTGCATCGTGCTACTACAATGGTAAAAAAATAAAAGAACAGCAACCGTCATTGGGCTATCTGGCAGGCGATGAAGGCAGTGGCAACAACATGGGTAAACGCATATTGCAGTACTACGCCTATGGCACATTTGATGCTGAGCTAAAAACAGGATTTGAAATGCGGTATGGCAATGACATAAACGCAATAATCAGCAAACTATATAGCGACCCATACCCGAACCGCTATCTGGCATCCTTTGCCCCAATGCTGGTAGACATGCGCGGGCACTATATGGCTGAGAATATAATTGAAGATTGCATTAACGATTTTTTTCAGCATAGCATACTAAAATACAGGGAAAGCTGGAAAATGCCCCTTTACTTCACCGGTTCCATAGCCTACAGCTTTCGCGATGTAATTGCTAATCTTTGCAATCAGTATGAGCTGGAACTGGGAAAAGTGGAAAAAAGCCCCATGGAAAGCCTCATTAAGCATTACAAAAAACTTGTATCCTGAGACATGCAAGTTGCATACAAAGGGTGTATTTAGCTGATATGCCTGTATCAGTCTGTATTTACGTGTCATAAAAAGCAAAAATCGCAGTAACTTTGCTCCCCTTACTATTTTCCTGCCCGGTAGCAGGATTGGTTTTTGTTTATTAATATTTAGCAGACAGATGATTTTACCTGTAGTAGCTTACGGCAGTACCATATTGCGCAAAGTATGTGATGACATAACCCCTGAATATGCAGGGCTTGAAAAGTTGCTGGGCGATATGTGGGAAACACTATACAACAGCAATGGAGTAGGACTGGCTGCACCTCAGATTAATAAACCAATTCGCTTATTTATAGTAGACACCATACAAATAGTTACCGACTTCAATGACGAGGATAAACGTAAATATCCGAATGAGGAGCCTATCAAACAGATATTCATCAATGCACGCAAAATAGAAGAAACAGGTAAACTCTGGGGCTACAATGAAGGATGCCTGAGCATACCGAAGGTGCGCGAAGACATACAACGTACCAGCCATGTGCGTCTTTCTTATCTTGATGAAAACTTCTTACCGAAAGAAGCCGTTTTTCATGGCATCACAGCCAGAGTCATACAGCACGAGTATGACCATATAGAGGGTAAGCTGTTTATAGACTACATTTCCCCACTCAAGAAACGCCTGCTAAAGAAAAAACTGGATGACATATCTAAAGGAAAAGTGCATACAGATTACCGTATGATATTCAATAAGTGATGCAACTTCCCTAAACTGCAATATGCCCGATACCAGCTTTGTGTCGGCAAAGCCCTGCTTACTTAATAATAAGCTTAGTAGTATAAACTGCTTCTCCTGCTACCACCTTCAGGACATAGCTGCCATGACCAAGCGAGCTAAAATCTAACAATTGCTGTGTAGCTGCAACTGATAAGTTTTTGGTAACTGCTACCCTACCAAGCATATCTACTACAGCTACCTGAACAGGAAATGCAACCAGCGGCATAGACAGAGTGAATGTACCAGAAGACGGGTTTGGGTAAATGGTTATTTTATTGCTTGTGAGTGCACCTGATACTAATGCTGTGGCCGAAACAACCCTTACAGCATTATTGCCAGCGTCTGCAATGTATACCCTGCCCCAGCCATCGGCTGTAACACATTTGGGAGCAGCGAGTTTGGCCGATACTGCCAGCCCTCCGTCACCATCGTAACCACTCGTAGAAGTACCAGCAAAATTTGTGATGACACCAGAGGCGTTTACCATACGTATATTATTGTTGCCCTGATCTGCGATATAAAGATTGCCAGCCCCATCGACAGAAAGAGCAGAAGGATAACGCAGTGTAGCTGCTGCTGCCACTCCACCATTGCCACTATTGCCGGCAGTACCTGTGCCGGCATAAGTAGAAATAATACCCGATGTGGCCACTTTACGCACTCTGTTGTTGATAACATCTGCTATAAACAGATTGCCATTGACATCTACAGCCACGCCTGTAGGATTATATAACCTGGCCATTGTAGCCTGACCACCATCTCCACTGTTTCCCTGCAAGCCATTGCCTGCTACTGTAGTCATAAGGCGCAAACCAGAAGATACCATGCGAATCACATTGTTGCCAGCATCAGCTATATACACATTACCTGCGGCATCCACAGCCAAACCTTCAGGAGCATTAAGTCTGCCGTTATGGGCTGTATCACCATCGCCTGTATAACCTGCCACACCACTGCCTGCAAAATTGCTGATGATGCCCATAGTGTTTACAACTCTTACTGTATTATTGCCAATATCAGATATGTATACGTTTCCTGCAGCATCTGTAGCTACCGAACCGGGCATATTGAGGGTTGCAAGGCTTGCTGCACCACCATTGCCGCTATAACCAGCTGTGCCGGTACCTGCAAAAGTGCTGATAGTACCTGCTGTACTTATTTTGCGCACTACATGATTACCCCTATCGGCTATGTAGATATTTCCGGCACCATCGACCGCTACCCCGCTGCAACTGTTGAGTTTGGCAGATATTGCCACTCCGCCATCGCCGCTATAACCACTCGTGCCGCTATTGCCGGCAAAAGCGGATATATACTGTGCATGAACCGACAACGTGCTGCACACAGCAATAAGGAGCAATAAAGTAGAATTGTATATGTTTAGCTTCATAAAATGCGAATAAATGAATATTGTCCCATAAAGATATAGATAAAGCAAGTTTACACAAGGGTTTTTGAAAAATTAGTTCCATTACAACCATTTTGACATTGAGTTCTACTATTTGCATCACAAATCTTTGTCCTCTGCCCGTGTTACCCTACTTTCTTTTTTGCTTCGCCAAAAAAGAAAGTAGCAAAGAAAAAAGGCGATTTTTTTATTCACAGCTATTTGTCTTTTTTATTGGCGTTCATGAGTCGCTGCGCTGGTTGCCAAAGGCTCCGCCGGCAAAAAATGCTATACGCTGTTTTCTAAAGCTCTATTCAGCTACATGGCGCTGGCTTTCTGCCTATCGCTTACTTCTATTTAAGGGCATCAATGGCATGTCGCTGAAGGATTTCGCTTATTAGCTTCCTAAACCACATCTACGGCATTAAGAAGGCGCCACAAATGCTCTGCGACTTAGCACCTATCATCAAATATCATAAGGCAATTAATATATTTTCATTATATAAACGGTATTACAACCGTTTATAGCCTTATATGCTATAAAGTGCACCATATTTCTGTGATAGATGTAACTTTGCAACCGGTTCTTTCCAAATAAGAAACCTTTGTAATAATGGTGGCAAAATCGATGGATTTATCGGGTGTGTATAAGATGACCGTGGCGGACAAGCAGTTGCTGGCAATAGCTGACAAGGTAGCGAATAACGAACGTATAACCGAGGAGGATGCATTAGTTCTTTTCGAACGCGGCGAACTGGGATTTGTAGGTTCGTTGGCGAACTTCATAGCCCAAAAGCTGCATAACAATAAAGTATACTTCAACAGGAATTTCCACATAGAACCTACCAATGTGTGTGTGTTCACCTGCAATTTTTGTTCCTACTCGCGCCAGTATAAGCACCGCGATGAGGGATGGGAACTGAGCATGGAACAGATGCTGGACATTGTGCGCAAGTATGACGATCAACCCGTAACTGAAGTGCATATAGTAGGTGGCGTGCACCCCAAAATGAATCTGGAATTTTTCTGTGAGTTACTCACCCGCATAAAAACACACCGACCAGACCTGCACCTGAAAGGCTTCACCGCTGTAGAACTGGATTATATGTTTCGTAAGGCAAAACTAACCACCGAGGAAGGGATGGAGCGCCTGCGCGATGCCGGACTGCAGTCGCTGCCGGGTGGAGGTGCGGAGATTTTTCACCCTGAAGTACGCGAAGTAATATGTGCCGACAAAGTAGATGGTACCGGCTGGCTGAGCATACACGAGGCTGCCCACAACCTGGGCATGCACTCTAATGCTACTATGCTCTACGGCCATATAGAAACCTACCAACACCGGGTAGACCATATGAGCAGGTTGCGGCAGCTACAGGACAAAACAGGAGGTTTCAATTGTTTTATCCCACTCAAATTCAGAAATAAGGGCAACGACATGTCGCACATAGCAGAGTCGACGATAGTAGAAGACCTGAGACTGTATGCGATAGCACGCATTTTCATGGACAACTTCCGCAACCTGAAAGCCTACTGGCCTATGCTGGGCAGACAAACAGCCCAGCTTACGCTATCCTTTGGCGTAAATGATCTGGACGGAACTATAGACGACACTACCAAAATATACTCAATGGCAGGCTCTGAGGAACAATCACCATCGCTCAGCACCGAAGAGCTATGCGACATGATAGCTGCAGTGGGCAAAACACCTGTAGAAAGAGATACACTATACAGTGAGCTGAAAGTATACGCTTAATTAAGAATTGGGGTCCCGATAGGTATCGGGAGGGAATTGGGAACCTGCCGGCAAGCCGGCAGGTTTGAGTATTGATTTGGAATTGGGAATTTCGCTTATGGAATTTGATTTGCCTTATATCACTTTCTTCCCCTTCATTGCATCCTTCAGGGCACCCTCCATCACGCGCTCTGCATAAGGGCGGGAAACCTCGTTGAGTTGCTCAGTCTGATGTTGTATACGGTCTTTATCGGCGGCGGTTATGGCTTGGCGCAGTAACTGCATCTGCTCATGGGTAGTATTCACCTCTTCTTCGGTAAGCTGGTCGCGGTATTTTGCGGTGAATTTTTCCGTGGTATCCAGCATTTGTTGTGCTTCGGTAGTAGCTTCTAC
>JAIOYR010000003.1 GCA_021740995.1 Taibaiella sp. | reverse complement strand
AAGGGGGTGATGAAAATGTATTTTGTGGGGTGATTTCGTTTATTCGATACATCTCACAAAAACAATTCCGGTATCAGGTTCGAAGTATTGTCTGTTAGGGGCACTGAAATGAGTATGCCGTCGCTAAAAGCTATGGCGTACGATGAGCGGAGAAACAGAGCGAGAGCGGTTTCTCCGCTTTTTTGTTTTAATGGCGTTACAAACACCATTCCGTAGGATCCTCGCTGCAAACGAGGACCAGTTAGGCGAAGAGCGGTTTCTCCCGTTTTTGCTGGCGTTATGGACGCCCTCCGGGTGGGCCTCGTTACAAATGAACTCAAGTGTCAACAATTTCAATAGTAAACAAAAAATAAGCCTAATTTTATATAAAACTTGTAATTTATGCTGCGCCCTTTGATAGGCCTCGCTGTATTTGTTTGTTGCATCATAACGCATACGATACATGCGCAGGCAATCTATTTTGACCACACATTCGGAACTGGAGGTAAAACCTTCTTACCTATGGTAGCAGGAGACAAGGGACATTTCAGAAGTATGGCAATACAACCTGATGGCAAAATCGTGGTGGTGGGAAACAGAGCAGGCGCATCTCTGGTTGTCCGGTTCAAAGAAAACGGCACACCAGACAGCTCATTTGGTACAAATGGAATTTATCGCGGCGTAGATTATAGTGTTTTTTACGATGTAACATTACAGCCTAACGGGAAGATTATAGCAGTGGGCAACGGTGCCGCACCTGGCTTTACTTTTGCACAAGACGGCTTTTATGTCGTACGGTTAAATATCAATGGTACACCCGACAATACTTTTGGCAGCAGTGGGAGTATGGCAGTTCTTGTAGCCGGCAATCATGATGATGCACATGCAGTGGCGTTGCAAGCTGATGGAAAAATTGTGGTAACTGGCAAGTCTAATAGTTGGCGCGCATGCGTAATAAGACTGCATTCAAATGGCAGCATGGACAGTAGTTTTGGAAATAACGGAATTGTAACAAACGCAAATGGCGATATGTCGGGCCTGTGTATCACCACAGACGGAAAAATAGTAGTGGCAGGATATGCCTCACCTTTCGTGCACGACTATTCAATGATAATATTACGGTACCTTACAGATGGGACGCCTGACAGTACATTCAACCATACAGGAATAGTGTACACTCTGATAGGCGAAGGTGCCGGGTATGATGGGTCCGGCAAAGCAAGACTGCAACCTGATGGACGACTGCTGGTGTCAGGTACCGGCGGATTTGGACCGATGCCCAGCGACTTACTAGTAGTGCGGTATAATACAAATGGCTCCATTGATGAAACTTTTGGCAATGCCGGAATAGCACAGGTTGATATTAACGGTGATTCGGACATTGGCTATGATATTTGTCTAGCGCCAGACGGCAGAATATTGATTTGCGGCACGAGCCTTGACCATGCCAAGGCACTTATTGCGGTGGCGTGTCTTAATACTGATGGCACACCCGACTATACATTTGGCGATGAAGGAAGCATACGTAACTATGTGCGAGATAATATTGATAACGGCTACGCTATAGCGCTGCAAGCAGACTGGAAAGTAGTAGTAGCTGGCAGTTCTTCCATTGGTACATATCCGAGTATTTATCAAGACCCAGCACTCTTGCGGTACAGCCCTTACAGAACTATCGTAAATGAAACGCCAAATACAGACATAACGTTACAAATATACCCCAATCCGACTAGCGGAACACTGTATATACATTCAGCAAATGGTATAATAAATGCGACGATTACTGATATGACCGGTAGGCTCGTAAATGCACCATTTTACCAGCAATACATGAACATGTCTCTACTACAAGATGGAATATACCTGCTACATGTTACATTACAGGATGGCAGAAGCATAGTACGGCCGACCACGGTCATACATTGACTGGATTTGAACCGCTTATTCCACCGATTGTGTTTTCCGACTCCTGCAATCTCCTTTTTTAGACACCCACCTTTAATCAGTGTCCTTAAAATCAACTTCAATCGAAATATCCCTTATATAAACCATTATCGGCTTCGTAGTTCTGTTTGTTGGAGGCTCAAAAATGAGTATGCCGTCGCTAAATGCTATGGCATACGATGAGCGGAGAAACAGAGCGAAGAGCGGGTTTCTCCACTCGCCTCATCCAGAATGGCAAAACGCCCTCCGCTTATATTGCCGTGCCCCCCCAAGCCGGAACCAAAACACGAAAAATCTTTTAGGAATTATCTATTCTATAATCAGCCTTGTTACGACCGGAGTTACATTTTCATCTTCAAATTTTATCCTTACCAGATACAGCCCTTTGGCGATATGCATATCAGGGATAGTATAAGAATTACCGTGTGCTGTTTTGTCCTCGTAAACCAGTCTGCTAGTAAGCTCTGTAATAGTAATAGCTGCAATGCCTGTAGATGTGGTGATGTTTACCTGGCCTTTTGAAGGATTGGGGTAGAGATGGATGGAAGCAAGTATGTTTGTAATATTGACAGAGGCGACATTGGTGCATACCAGATTGTATAAAAACTCCTTTGTGAGTGAATCGACAGTATTAAATTTCACCGCATTACCAGTCCATGGCACATGCCCATCGCCGGTGTATATTTTGCTCATGTGATAGACGCTATTGGCCACATAAGCCGGCTCCAGCTGGCCCAGCCCACACAACTGCAGTTTCACTAATCCACTCAGTGGATTGCCGCAATTATAGGGCACTGTGTTGTCTGCTGTGCCATGAAAATTCACCGAGGGCTTGTCTGAAGGGCCTATAACAGAAGGGTTGATGAGTGCACCTGCCAGATTGATGGCTGCTTTGGTTTTGGTTGTGTAGCCATCATTACCACTGTTGCCCTCAAAACCACCGTTGGCAGTCATAACATCTGCTATGACCAGCGGGCACTCTGCAATACTACCAAGGTATACTACATGCATATATAGGACAGCGCCAGCAGAGTTGCCACCCACAAAAATGTTGTTGGTGTCTATTTTGTAAGTGTTGCTGGTGGCAGCATCTTTCACAAAGTACCTGATCGCAGCTTTACCGTCGCTGATAGCTCTTACTACAACGCCCATGGGTACTGTAGAATCGGCACTCAAAAGGCTGGCCATGGTGCCCAGTCGATAACTAATAGACGCAGTCACATATCCTCTTTTTGCAAATCGCTCGCAGAGCTCCACAATCGTGGCTTCATCCCTGCTACCACCTACAAAACTGCCCCCATGTGCCAGAATGATGAGCGGGCGGGCTGCATAGGTATCACCATCGGGTTGGTAAATATCCATTTGCAGGTTGTGCGGGGTGGAATAAGTAACGGTGGTCTTTGTGAACGTAGGAAAAAGGTCGGTAAGATATCTGCCGGTTGGGCATTGTGCCAATGCTGCATTGCTAACTGCTATTCCTAAACCCAGGAGTAATGTTTGTAATATTTTTATCATAAGTATAGATATATGCTAAAGGATGTAGTGAAATTATCACTTTCTTTTGATAATGTATAAGAGGGATTGCCTTTTACAAAATTTTATTTCTTAAGAAGAGCACCTGATTGGTGAGTAGTAATTGGCGTACGACCAATCAAGTAGCGTTCCAGTTCGAAGTAGTGAAGACTTTAGTATACTGACCTGATCCGACATTACTCCTAAATAAATCCCATAGCCGGATACGTGGATCTGCCTTTTAGTGCGGAGGCGCAAAGAATGCCGTATGTTTCACCACTACAAAATCAATATTAGAGTCCTTTGGGTGGTGCTGGTTCGTCGTCTGAGGTGATCTTATAGCCGGAAGCGTGGGGAAGTGGCATAACTTCATAGTCGCAATATACACCCCACTCCCGGGTGAAGGCAGCGCTGTAGTAGAGTATGAGCGATGAGTAGAATACAAACAACATGATGACTACCAGTGCGCCTGAGTTGCCGTATAGCTCTATAATATTTCCGGAGAGTGCTGTTTATTCCTTTACTATTTGATAAAGACAGCACTGCGTTTCTGAAGTTAGTGGCAGACCAGGAAATGTAGTATCGGTAAACAACAACAGCTGAATGCCATAATGCCTATAGCACCGCCGCAGCTGATTACTACTTCAGTTCATCTTTCAGAAACAATCCGGTATGGCTGGCTTTGATACCGGCTATGACCTCGGGTGTGCCGGCACCTACTACTACCCCACCGCCACCTCCGCCCTCCGGGCCCATATCTATTACATAGTCAGCTACCTTTACCACATCCAGATTGTGCTCTATTACCAGCACTGTATTACCCCGGTCTACCAGTCGGTTTAGAACCAGTAGCAAGTGTTTTATATCTTCGAAATGCAGCCCGGTAGTAGGCTCATCAAGAATGTATATGGTTTGCCCCGTATCTCTTTTAGATAGTTCTGTTGCCAGTTTCACACGTTGTGCTTCACCACCACTCAGGGTTACGGCACTCTGCCCCAAGGTTACATAGCCCAGCCCCACATCCTGAAGGGTTTTCACCCTGCGGTGCAGGAAAGATACATTCACAAAAAACTCTACCGCTTCATCTACCGTCATGTTCAGTACATCGGCTATCGACTTGCCTTTGAACCGTATTTCCAGTGTTTCGCGGTTGTACCGCTTACCATTACACTTTTCGCATAGCACATATACATCGGGCAAAAAGTTCATTTCTATCGTGCGCATACCGCCCCCCTGACATTCCTCGCATCTGCCGCTCTTTACATTAAATGAGAACCTGCCGGGATTGTACCCTCTTATCTTAGCCTCCGGCACCTGAGCAAACAATTGCCTGATCTCATTGAAGAAACCGCAATAAGTAGCAGGATTGCTGCGCGGTGTGCGCCCTATAGGGCTTTGGTCTATCTCTATGACTTTGTCTATATGCTCCAGCCCTTGAATCTTCTTGTAGGGCATAGGCGCCTGCTTAAAGGTAGGATAACAATGTCGTGCGAGGATCGGGTAAAGGGTTTCATTTATGAGTGTGCTCTTGCCACTACCGCTCACACCACTTACACAGATGAATGTACCCAGGGGCAACTTCACCGATACGTTTTTCAGATTGTTGCCGGTAGCACCTGCGAGCGTTAAGAAATTGCCGTTGCCGGGTCTTCTTTCGGCTGGCACCTCTATACTCAGTGTGTGGTTCAGGTATCTGGCAGTAGTAGTGCTTCCTTTAAGTATCTGAGCCGGAGTACCTTCACTTACTATTCTGCCACCATGAAACCCTGCCGCAGGTCCTATATCTATCAGATAATCTGATGCCAGCATTATGTCTTTATCGTGCTCTACCACCAATACGGAGTTACCACTATCGCGCAGGCTTTTAAGTGCCTTTATCAGCCGCTGATTGTCGCGCTGGTGCAAGCCTATACTGGGCTCATCCAGTATGTATGTGATACCGGTAAGCTGCGAGCCTATCTGAGTAGCCAGTCTTATGCGCTGCGACTCACCGCCACTCAGGGTGCGGGTAGGTCGGTCCATGGTCAGGTAATGCAATCCCACATCGAGCAGAAAGTGCAGCCTGTCGCGTATCTCTTTAAGTATGTCTTTTGCTATGGTTTTTTGTTTTACACTCAGGCGTTTTTCTATCCCTTCAAACCACTCCATGAGTGCCAAAAGCGAGAGGTCGGCAAGCTCTGCAATATTCTTTTCATCTACCTTGAAGAAAAGGCTTTCTTTTTTCAGTCTGGCACCGTTACATTCCGGGCAGGTGTTGAGTTCCATAAAGCTCTCCGCCCATGAGCGCACCCCCTCGGACGTAGTTTCGCTAAACCAACGCAAGACCATATTCACAATGCCTTCGTAATTGTGCTTTACTACCTGCTCCGTATAACTTACTGTATCATCGCTGACGTAAGTGATCACCCCTTGCTCATTGCCGTAGAGCAGCAGATTCAGTTGTTTTTCAGGTATGTCTTTTATGGGTTTGTCCAGTGGTATTTTGTTCTTCTTAGCCAGCGTAGTAGCCATCTGGTAAGACCATGAGTCGCGCTCCACACCCAGCGGTGCTATTGCCCCTTCGTTGATACTTTTCGTGGTGTCTGGCAGCACGCTTTGCATATTTACGGCATACACCTTTCCGAGGCCCTTGCACTTGGGGCAGGCGCCATAGGGCGAGTTGAAAGAGAATGTATTGGGCGATGGTTCTTCGTAAGATATGCCCGTCTCCACGCACATCAGCTGCTTGCTGTACTGATGAATTTTATCCGTCTCCACATCTGCCACAAACATCAGGTCTTTACCCATCTGCAGGCATTTCTGTATGCTCTGGCTCATGCGGGTAAGTCCGTCGGGCTGCACTACTATCCTGTCTACAACCAGCTCAATTTCGTGAATCTTGTAGCGGTCCAGCTGCATCTTTTCTTTCAGGTCTGTAACCTCGCCGTCTATGCGCACCTTTACATATCCCTGCTTACGCAGCTGCTCAAAGAGCTCGCGGTAATGCCCCTTGCGACCGCGTATGATTGGTGCCAGCAACATTATCTTCTTTCCTGCAAAATGCTCCTGTATGTGTGCTACTATTTCCTCCTCGCTGAACTTTGTCATTTTCTTACCCGTATTGTAAGAGAAGGCATCTGCCACACGCGCAAAAAGCAGGCGCATGAAATCGTATACTTCTGTAACAGTACCTACGGTAGAGCGGGGGTTGCGATTGGTGGTTTTCTGCTCTATGGATATCACCGGCGACAGGCCGGAAATCTTATCCACGTCGGGGCGATCCAGGTCGCCTACAAACTGCCTGGCATAAGCCGCAAAGCTCTCCATGTAGCGGCGCTGCCCCTCTGCAAAAATAGTATCAAATGCCAGCGACGACTTGCCGCTGCCGCTGATGCCGGTAATGACTACCAGCTTATTTTTAGGAATCTTAACGTCAATATTTTTCAGGTTGTGTACCCGTGCACCCTGCACCACTATAAAGCCCTGCTCCGGAATCATTGTACTCATCTTAGCTGCAAATTACGGGAAATTGCTCAAGCAAAAAACCTGCATTAATTGGTGGTAATGTATATGAAAAACAAAAAGAAGCTACACCCATATGAGTATAGCTTCTTTTTTGTGTAAAAACATCTCCCCTGAAGGGGAAATTTTATTTCTTTCTGTAGTAAATCTGGTCCTCGTTGAACTCGTTGATGCTCTGCAGTGGTGCATTAGCCATACGCTCGTAAATACGCGATATTTCTATTTGCTCCTTATTTTCATGCACTTCTTCCAGGTTATCGCCATGAACGGTAAACTCATCGAGTTTGCGGTGCAGTTCTTCTTTCATAGTTACAGAAATCTGGTTTGCCCTGCGCGATATCACCGCGATAGACTCATACAGATTACCTGTTTTTTCTTTCAATGCTACTACATCGCGCGTTTCCACAAGCGGGTTCATAGACGTAAGTGACCTTCTATTTGTGCTCATTTCTTATTTTTTTTACGTTGTTATCTGTTTCAGTATATAGCTTCTCAGCATCTGCAAGATAAGCAGATTGCGGATAAGTATCCTTTAATTCTCTGTAGGCACTAAGGGCAATAGCATAGCGCTCTTCCTGCTTGGCAGGTACACTGGCCTTTGCATATTTGTAATTTGCCTTCATTATCATGTACAAATACTGGTCTGCTTTCTTAGAGTCAGGGTAGTTGCGCATTACACTTTTATAAGTTACCGTAGCTGCCTTAAACTGGTTTATGTTATAATACAATTTGGCTGCATCAGCCTGCTTTGTTTCCAGCTTATCTTTAGACTCATCTATCAGCTTGTTTGCATCGACAAGCCTTGTAGATGATGGATATTTAACCACAAAAGTCTTCAGTGCTTCCAGCGATTTCATAGTATTTGTCTGATCCAGCTCCTGCTTTGGTGCGTACTTGTATAGGCAGAAAGCACTCATGTATTCACACTCTTCGGCATCCTTGCTCAACGGAAAATATTCAGAGAAGTTCTTAAAATGATAAGATGCTTCTACATAGTCTTTCAGGTAATAAAGGGTGTAAGCATATTTGTAGTACAATGCTTCATAATTGCGGGTGCTTTTCATTATTGGCATCAGCTCTTTGTAAAGCATGTGTGCATGCGAATAATCTTTCTTTTCGTAGTATTCATTCGCCTTGGTAAGCTTGTAGTTTACATCGCTGCTCTTACGGATTTTTTCAAACCCTCGACAGGAGAATAGACTGACGCAAAGGACCAATAAATACAATAAATTTCTAAAATGTATGCGCATACCGGGCAGCAAATATATAGAATGTCTTGTGTTTTGCCTAATAAGTATAGCCTGATTGCAATTGTACACCTATAAAAATTTCTTAAAAAAAAGAAACCACGAAGAAGACAAACCAATACCTATCTTCCCCAGGAATCGTGTTTTTCGAGCGCTTTGTATATGACATTACTTAAGCAATCACATATATTTGCCTGAATACAAGTATAAAAGTGTGATTATTTAATAATTTACCTGCACCACTCTATGTATTTTAATAAGAAATAAAACACATTACATTGAATAATTATTTGAAAAATTTTTATTAATTTGTTTGGTTTCTCACTCAATTACACCTAACTTAGTAAAATCAGTATATTTTATGGCTTCACGGGGCGCCTTTTTTCTGCACTGTATTGCTATTTATTTTTTTAGTTTATAACCGAAGTAGCTATGAATTATCAGTCTTTATTTGTTTTTCTTTTTTCTATTTCAACGACAGTTGCTATTGGCAGAACAAAACCGGTTGCGGGGAATTACCAGCTTCTATTTATAGAAAACAAAGGACAGATAAAGGACCAGAATGGCAATACGAGAACTGACATTGACTACGTACTGCCGGCACCAAATATTAATATATTTATAGGTAGCGGAGAATTACATTATCAGTTTTCAAAGACTGAGGTTACAAACATGCATATGCCCGGGACCTACAAAGAGCCGCTTTTTACCGGCGATGCAACCGACCAAAGATACGAAGACCCACTTTCAGCTACTATAAGTACCTACAGGCTGGATGTAGTGCTGGTAGGCGCCAACAACAGCGCAAAATGTATAGCTAGCGAACAACAGGCGTATTACGAAAACTACTACCTTCCAAGATGCCCGCAAGGAGGAATCAGGTCGCATTCATACCATAAAATTGTGTACAAAGACATATACCCGGATATTGATTGGGTGATTTTTATTGATGGCAAAAAAGTAGAGCATGAATTTGTGGTGGGCAAAAAAGGTAATGCTTCATTGATTCAGGTGCAGTATAAAGGACAATCATCCCTGTCTGTGGACAAAGATGGAAACATAGTAGCCATTACACCAATGGGAAAGGTAATAGAAAAAGCACCTGTGTGTTTTACAGCGGGAGGGGAAGTAATAAACTCGGCCTACAAACTTAAGGGCAACACACTAAGCTATGATGTAAGCAGAAAATCAAGCGAGGCAATTGTAATAGACCCCGAGCTTATCTGGGGTACCTATTACGGACCTGATTCAAGCACTAGCCCTTTTTATGGCATCAAAGCATTTGACACCGGCAGCGTATATGGCTGTGGCCTCACATGGTCGGGAACTACCGGCAGCATAGCTACCGTAGGAGCCCACCAGTATGTATTCAGCGGCCTTACAGATGCTTATCTGGTTAAGTTCGACTCATCGGGCAACAGGATATGGGCTACCTATTATGGAGGTCCGGATGGAGAGTGGGCTACAGGGATAGATTGTGACAGGAACGGCATGGTGTATGTGTGCGGCCCCACATCCAGCACTACAGGCATAGCTACCGCAGGTAGCCAGCAGAGTGTATTTGGCGGCATGCCTTACGATGCTTTTCTGGTTAAATTTGGACCTGATGGCTCACTCAAATGGTGCACTTATGCAGGTGGTGCCGGCGCCAATATACCCGGCTCAGTATCTTGCGATGCATCTGGAAAAGTCTATCTGGCAGGAGATACGAATGAAACGACTAATATAGCAACTCCTGCAGCACACCAGCCGGCAAGAGCGGGTGGTTTTGACTGGTACATCATTCAATATGACACACTTGGCACGCGTATATGGGGCTCCTATCACGGCGGCCCCGGCAATGAGTATAACGGCAATGCATGTACAGATGGGTTTGACACTTACCTGACAGGCTGGACCACCAGTGCCACAGGAATATCTTCCAGCTTCGGGCACCAAATAGTGTTTGGCGGAAACACCGATGCTGCACTGGTGAAATATAACAACAGCGGCGCATTTGCATGGGCCACCTACATTGGCGGAACAAATGCAGAAAAGTCGGGAGGTGTGATATGCGACCGGTTTTATGATGTATATGTGATGGGAACTACGGAAAGCGATGCGGTGATAGCCTCTCCGGGGAGCTTTCAGCCAACCAGAGCCGGTGGTGCCGATGCATTTCTCATGAAATTTCATCGTGAAATGGGAACCAGATTGTGGGGCACCTATATTGGTGGCCCTATGGATGAGTATACTGATTTCAGCAGACTATCTGTAGACGACTCTGCGAATATCTATGTAATTGGATCTACTGCAAGCACCAGCGGCGTAGTAAGCGATTCGGCATGGCAAAGCGTGTATGGTGGCGGCACTATGGACGCATTTCTTGGCAAATTCAACAGAATAGGCGCCCGAAAATGGTGCACTTACTATGGTGGCAGCGTGGATGATGATGGAAGAGCTTGTTCTTATTTTGGTGAAGCGGTATATATATGTGGGCAAACAAATAGCACAGACGGCATTTCTACAGCAGGTGGATTTATGCCTGTGGGTGGCAGTGGTTCTACATCCTACAATCAAGGTTACATGGCCAAATTTGGTGACCCTGACACTACATCTATCCCTGAGGATACATCAACAGTATCGCTGACCGCCCCCTCACCGGTAAATGACATTCAATTCAGTTTGTATCCCAATCCTAATAATGGCACATTCTCGCTCACAGGAAAAGCGGGTACAAAAAACGGGATAGCAGAAATTGTCATTACCAATATCTCCGGCAAAGTGATATTGAGGGATAAATCGGCCATTCACAATGGGGAAATAAAAGAATCGGTGATTATTACGAACAACCTGGCTGCAGGAATTTATTTTGTAAATGTGAAGTATCCGGAGATAGAGCAGACTCTTTCATTTACAAAACAATAGTGTATCGTATTATTTTCCAGTTCGGTACTCGTTGGATTTTTTGACGTTTCCTGTGCAACACCCTTCTGCAATTGCTTTGGTGCAGGTAAGGTACAAGTCATTGATAATTCATCAATATCATAGCTCTGACGTATTCTATTTCCCTGTACAAGGAACCTTGGTGGCAACAACTTCAGGTCCATCCACTCCACTATATTATAGACTAAACGGATATAGACTAAACGAACCGGATGGCATACAGAGGACAGGACAACTTTCGAACTTTTAAAAGTGGATTTGATGTCAATTCTCAGATACAACTTGTCTGATGTTGAAAGAAGGCGAAATAATTTTCGACCGCATATAGTGAATTCACAAACTCGCTAACTTACACTAGTCAAAAGAATAAGAACTATCCTGTCTGATACGTTTCGATAGATTGCATCTATATACCAACATTACAGGGAAAGTCGAACTGAGAGGAAGATTATTCAGCTATTGATACGCATAGCAGACAGCGTCTTTAATTTTTTATTGAGAAAGTAATTGGCTAAAAATTGTATTTTGGCTTTTCATGAAACGGTGGCTCATCTTCATTCTCTTATTGTTTCCTTTTGTTACGTCAGCACAGAAGCAGGAAAAAAATGCCACCATATCTCTACTAAAAGAAGAAAATAACAGGAAAAATATCAACTACCAGCCAACCAAAGAATATATTGTATCTACACAAGTCTGGGACATAAAAGATGGACTTAGTCATCGGCTGATTACCAATATTTTACAGGATTCTAAAGGATACATCTGGCTTGGAACACTAAAAGGACTAAACCGTTTTGATGGTTATAATTTCCGTTCTTATTTAAAAGAGAAAGATGGCTTATCGTTTAATGACATAGGAGATATAGTAGAAGATTCAGCCGAAAATATATGGATAAAGAGCCGGTCCACGGCTGAGCTAGCTATATTAAACACGCCTACAGGAAAAATAAAAAGCTACAAATCAGTCGATGTGCCTTTCAGGGGATTTTCGAAAACGCTGCCGGACAGTAGTATTGTTCCTGACTATTGGCAAAATGTATATTACAAAATTGAAGTAAACGGTTACAGCAAAAATCAACTCGCACCTAATTTACCACACTCAAAATTTATTACGGCAACAGAGAAAAATACTGCCTGGTACCTGAAAAGTGATACGGAAATAATAGAAACTGATTTCACCGGAAGATTGATAAGAAACAACATATTTCCGATAAAAATCGACACATTTTACTACTACAAAACCGGCTGGGGTATTTATGCCGGAAACAAAGGGGCTGATAGATATTTTTACATTGACACCGCTTTGCATATTAATGAGATTACTGACAAATTACCCAAAAAAGACAAATCGAAAGATGATGTATTTTTCTACACAGGCGTAGATGATCTGGTGTGGTTTCAGGGAAAGTTGTGGAGTCTGTCTATTGGATTGATTCATGATTTTAGTAAGGACGGAATAGCGCCATTTTCCATACATCCCGGACTTGCAGAAACTAAAGCAGGCAAGGTATGGCTACCTACACGGTTTGGTATCTATGGAATTACAATAACTACCAATAAATTCAGAAAATTCCTTCATAAGTCATCAGATTCTTCTTACGGTGTAGCTTTACGAGGCTTATATCCCGACGGCAAAAAACTATATGCTGCGCTTGAAGACTCCGGACTCTATGTATGCAATGACATAAAAAACTGCACAAACTTCACAAAATTTTTCTCATGCCAATACAATGCATTCACGGCAATATATAAAGCAAGCAATGGTAATTTATTTTGTGGAAGAAGGAGCCGTATATATGAGGTAGAAACAAACACGCTGTCCATAAAAGAACATGCAATCCCTATAGGAGACGGAACAAATTGCTGGGCAATCACAGAGATAGCAAAAAACAAGCTTTTGATAGGACTGGAAAGAGGACTTAAATGGCTAAACCCTGTGAGCAGTAATGTTTCCGAATTTAATCAATACGGCAGGTACCGGGAGTTGGAAAATTCTTTTGTTCTGGATTTTGTTCGAAACAGGCATGGGGAGCTATATCTATGCACAAACTCAGGGCTGTATGCATATGACAACACCAAAGGCATAGTATCAAGATATTCTTCAGCAGATTCGGGTGCAAATTTCCTTCCTTCCAGCGAGTTTCAGCATTTATATCAGGATAAAGACGACATCTATTGGTTAGGCACTACTTCAGGCCTCATACGCTGGGATAAAGCAAAAGGAACATCCCGATTATACTCTCGAAAAGATGGACTCAGTAACGACAACATTTATGGTGTTTATGAAGACAAATTCAATCGCTTATGGATGAGTAGCGACAATGGAATAATTCAATTCAACAAAGCTACCGGGACGGTACGTTCGTTTTTGAAAGAGGACGGCATAGCCAACAATGAGTTTAACAGGATTTCCCACTGCAAAGATGCCGAAGGCAATATATATTTCGGCTCTATTTCGGGTATAACATCATTTAACCCTAATGATTTTCCTGCTTATCTGAAGGAAAGTGTATCTGGAGCGCCATTGGTGATTACCTCATTTATGCAGTTCGACGGTGATAGAAACCAGCTTTTAGATAAAACAGCTGATCTATTGGCAACCAATAAAATTACACTAAACCGAAATGACCGTTTCTTCACCATTGAGTTTTCATTACTCAACTACACCAACCAGAATCAATCTTTATACTATTGGAAAATAGATGGATTTGATACTGGCTGGAACATACAAAGAGATCGTACTATTCGATTAAGCAGATTGCCATATGGCAAAATGAAACTGCGCATAAAGGCTCAAGAGGCAAATGGGAACTGGAGCAACAATGAACTTATCATTGATCTGGATGTAATAACTCCAATATATCTTCGATTGTGGTTCATAATAACCGCGATTTCAATTGTGCTTTTGATAATAAATGCCACATACAGGTGGCACTTATACATGCTTACTCAGGAGAATATCCGACTGGATAAAGTAGTGAAAGAAAAAACAAACGACTTGATGCATTCTTTAAATCAAAAAGAGATACTGTTAAAGGAAATTCACCACCGTGTAAAAAACAATCTACAGGTAATAAGTAGCCTACTTAGATTGCAGGCACGAACAGTGAATGATGAGGCTGCGCGAAATGCACTGCTGGAAAGCCAAAATAGAGTAACCAGTATTGCATTAATTCATCAGAAATTGTACCAAAACAGCAACCTTGACAAAGTAGACTTTTCGAAATTTGCAAATGATCTATTCAGTCACATAGACAATGTATATGCGAAACCTGATACGAAAGTGAAATTTGTAAACAACATTTCAAGTTTCTTATTGAAAATAGACTTTGCGGTCCCCCTGGCACTAATTCTCAACGAACTGTTGACCAATTCGTACAAGCACGCCTTTAGTAATAATCCATCACCCGTTATTGAAATAAAGTTCGATAAAGAGACCGATAAATTTTTCCTAATATACTCAGATAATGGCCCCGGAATGCCAGAAGGTGCTGATCCGGTTAGCAGCAGATCAATGGGCGCAAAACTGGTATACAGACTGAGTATGCAAATAAACGGAAAGGCAACTTTTGTAAATGACAACGGTCTCAAATGCGTGATAGAGCTTAATCATACAAATGATTTCTAAAGATATAAATTACACATTAGCAACTACATAGTAAGACTGCCCGGGATTTCGGATATACGTTAGAGTAATGTTTATGAGAATTTCGGAAAGTTATAGATATTTATACTGACACACTGCATATTATCGCCAATAAACAATGAATAGAATAACAATAGGCATTGTTGAAGATGAAAGCATAATTGCTGACGATCTTCAGGCATTACTCGAAGACATGGGCTACCTGTGTCCGGATCCATGTGCAAGCTACAACGATGCCGTTGAGATGATAGAGCAAAAAAAGCCAGACATAGTAATTCTGGATATTAACCTGTTCGGAAAACCAGAAGGCATCAGAATTGCGCAGCACATTCGCGAGAACTACTGTATACCTTTTATTTTTCTTACCGCTAATAGCGACTGCGAGACGGTAACCAAAGCCAAAGAAACAAGGCCGGATGCTTATTTGGTAAAGCCGTTCCAAAAGGCTGACCTTTACACTTCTATTGAGATAGCGTTACATAATTTCAAACACAGTGACTTAAAGGAAAAATCACCCAAAAAGAAACTGATTAAAAATGCACTTTTTATTAAAGAAGGAGATTACTTCCATAAAGTTCCGTTCGATGAAATAATATACCTCAACAGCGAACATGTCTATGTAACGGTACACACAGTAAACAAGAAATTTCTCGTGAGAACATCTATGCAGGAATATCTGGAAAACTTCGACCCGTCAGAATTTGTAAGAGTGCACCGTAGTTATGTGGCCAACCTGAATAAAATAGAAAAGATTAACTCGCATAACATTATCGTAAGCGGAAACGAAATTCCTATTTCCAAAAATCACCGGGACGAGCTATTGAAAATGTTGCATCTGGGATAGACCACAAGGCGAGGAGCTCCGGAATCCATTTCATTTTTACTTTCTACTCCGCCACTCATTCATATATATTTCTATGTTTATATAAAAATCACACATTCACATTTAGAACATAGAATAACTAGTTCAGAACATTGTTGTACTACTTCAGCACAAAATCAATATCACCGCATATTGGAATTTTATGTTTGTGAAGAATAATAATGTTTAAACTAAACAGTTCTATGAGAAAGACTTCCTACTTAAGCAGATTTTCATGTGCAGTACTCTGCCTGTTTATCTCGGCTACTTACTCGCTCGCGAGAGAGAATGACCATTCTTCCGGCACCAGGCCAGGAGCATCCGCAGCTGGTAGCGAACGCAATATGCGCGATGCGAAAACAGACAAACTATCTACACCGCTGCAGTCACTTGCAATGGCGGCAATAAAGGATAAACAATATTATTTTGTAGAAAACGTGGGTCAGATAAAAGACCAGAATTATACGCAAAGGAATGACATAGACTTCGCTCTGTCTGGCTCAAAAGACCTTCAGGTCTTCGTAGGTAATGGCGCTATTCACTACCAATTCAGCAAACCTCTTTCTTCAAAAGAGTCAGCAAACACCTACTCCATGTATCGCATGGATGTAGAACTGCTGGGTGCTAATGGAAACGCACACTACACAGTTTCCAGACCACTGCAGCATCTGGAGTGGTATTATACCCCCAACACCGGCAAGGCCTCTGCCCGTACGTTCGATAAAATAACGTACGAAAACGTATACCCACATATCGACTGGGTATTGTATGCCAGTACAGGCGGAAAGTTGAAACATGAATTCCACATACACAAAGGAGGAAAGATTAGCGATATAAAGGTTAAATATAAAGGCGCAAACACACTTAAGATAAACGATGCCGGGGCAGCAGTGGCTACAACCCCACAGGGCAATGTAACCGAAGCGGCACCCTACACTTATCAGGCAGGTGGTAAAAAAATAGCCAGCCGATTCAAAATTGAAGGAGATGTCCTTAGCTATGAAACAGATAGCTATGAGGGCGAACTGATAATAGATCCAACAATTGATTGGGCTACCTATTACGGTGATAGTGGCTCTGATGCAGTGGGAGGATCGGCAGTTGATATGGATGGGAATATATACATATCAGGCTCTACAGCAAGTACTTCCGGGATAATAACCTCAGGCGCCCATCAAACAACATTTGGCGGGTCGAGTAGTGATGCCTTTCTGGTAAAATTCAACAGTGCAGGCGTTCGCCAGTGGGCAACATACTATGGTGGCAGCGGAATAGAAAATGGAATTGGAATTGCAACAGATAATGCCGGCAACATATATCTGGCAGGTTATACACAGAGCACAACTGGCATATCCAGCAGTGGCACACATCAGGATACGTATGGAGGCGGACAGGATGCATATCTGGTGAAGTTCAATAGTGCAGGTGTGCGCCAATGGGCGACGTATTATGGTGGTACCGGCAGCGATGAGGCTACCGGGCTTGCAGTAGACGCGTCGGGCAATGTATACATGAGTGGCATCACACAGAGCTCAACAGGCATTTCAACGGCGGGCGCACATCAGGCAGCATATGGTGGTGGTGCCGATGCCTATATTGTGCAGTTCAACAGTGCAGGCGTTCGCCAGTGGGCTACTTATTATGGCGGCAGCGGGATGGAAATCGGATATTCTGTAACAGCAAGCAGCTCAGGACAAATATACCTTATTGGCATTACCCAAAGTGGTAGTGCAATAACTACTTCAGGGGCACATCAGACTGTATTTGGCGGAGACACCGATGCCTTTTTAGTTCAGTTTAATAATTCTGGCGTGCGGCAATGGGGTACCTATTACGGTGGCAGCGGATATGAAGCCTGCAGAGATGTAGCTACAGACGCATCTGGCAATGTATATTTGGCTGGCAGTTCCACCAGCACTACGTCCATTGGTACTACAGGCGCACATCAGGAAACTTTTGGAGGTACTAATGATGCCTATCTTGTAAAATTCAATAATGCCGGTGTGCGGCAGTGGGGCACATATTATGGCGGTGCAAGCAGTGATGGAAGTATTTCTGTAGCTACAGATGCAACAGGCAATGCATTTCTGACAGGCAACACTAGCAGCACAGGTGGTATCTCTACTTCAGGCGCACCGCAAACTACTTTGGCGGGTGGTACTGACGGCTATCTTGTAAAATTCAACAGTTCAGGAGTTCGTCAGTGGGGCACCTATTTTGGCGGCACATCTACAGAAAATGTAGCCTCAGTCGTTGTCAGCAGCTCAGGCAATCCCTACATTTCAGGTTATACAAACAGCACATCCGGTATAGCTACCTCTGGTGCCCATCAGACAGCATATGCCGGATCAGATGATGGTTTTCTGGTAAAATACAGCGCAGATGTTGCACCTATTGGTGGTACTTTACTGGTGTTTGTAGGCGAAACCACAACATTATCAAACACCGCTACAGGAGGCTCATGGACAAGCAGCAATACCGCTGTAGCTACAATTGGTTCTTCTACGGGTATTGTAAGTGGCGTTTCTACCGGAACATCTTTGATATCTTATACATTATCTGGCTCATCGGTCACAGCCGTGGTTACTGTCTATCCGCTTAACACACTAAATGCTGCCGGGCTTTCTGCTACATCTACTGCTACAGTGGCCTATTCTCTGCGGCGTTTGAGTTCCAGCTACTCCGGAAGCCTGATACAGGTAAGAAGAAGCAGCGACAATACAACCACCAATATTGGCTATGACGGAAGTGGCAATCTGGATGTTGCCGCACTTATATCATTTGCTAGTGGCGGCGATGTATTTATCTCAACATGGTACGACCAAAGCGGGCATGCAAATCATGCCGTGCAGAGTACAACCAGCAGTCAACCAAAAATAGTAAGTGCCGGAACTGTAATCACTACAAATTCGAAACCAGCAGTTTCATTCGATGGTTTTACTTTTTTGGATGGAGGAACAGTTGGTTATGGAATAAGCGGAGCGCGCACACTGAGTGCAGCATACAGATTGGAGAGTGGCACACCATTTCATGTTTTGGATAGAAATATCTCTGGAACAGGCAATCCGATATTCTCAATACTCGCATCAAACAGGGGCCAGGTAAGAAATGACGCTGCCAGTATTCTCGATGGAATAGGAAGTACCCAAAGTCCTCCTTTCACCTCCTTTTTCACAATGTTATGGAGTGCTGCGAACAACGTTAGTATTTATAAAAACGGAGCAAGTAACTACACCGGCTCACTGGCGCTACCCAGCACCATGGATATTATGAGAATAGGCAGACACTATAATGCGCCGAGTGCCTGTTCTCTAAATTTTTGGGAGGTGATACTTTTCCCTTCTGCACTCACAAATACAGAACGTGAGGCAATGGAATGCAACCAACTTAGCTACTACAATATGCTGACGGTAGCTGCAATTACCGGCACTGGTACTATTAATCAGGGTGATAGCACGACACTGGCTAATGCTGTAAGCGGAGGAGTATGGACATCCTCCAATACCTCGATTGCAACAGTAGGTAGTACTACGGGGATAGTTACTGGTATTTCCAGCGGAACAGCAACAATCAGCTATACTGTCAGTTCAGGTGCATGCTCCGTATACGCTACTACCGTAGTGACTGTAAACTCATTGAATACACTTGACCTGGTTGGTCTATCTTCCAGCTCCAAGGCCAAAGTAGCTTACTCATTGAGAAGACTAAGCACTACCTACACAGGACACCTGATACAAGTAAGAAGAAGTTCAGACAATGCAACAAGCAATATAGGATATGACGGAAGCGGCAATTTGGATGTTGCGGCACTGACATCTTTTGTAGGGTCCGGAGATGGCTTCATTTCTATTTGGTACGACCAGAGCGGGCTTTCCAATCATGCAGTACAAACTACAGCTGCAAACCAACCCAAAATTGTTTCCTCAGGTACGGTATTGACATCTAATTCGAAACCTGTAATTTCATTCAATGGCAGCACTTTTATCGACGGCGGCACAACGGCTTATGGATTTTCAGGTGCACGAACGCTGAGTGCGGTATATAATCTGCAGAGCGGCGGCGCTGGCTCCATCATCGATAGAAATGTAGCGGGAGCTCCATTATTCGGAATAATAACAGATAACAGGGGCATATTCAGAGATAATACTGGCGCTGGATTTGCTATTGGCGGCACAGCACAATCGCCCCCGTTCAGTACTGCATTCACTGCAATGTGGAATTCAACAAACAGTATTGGCGTATTCAAAAACGGAGTAAGTAACTACACCGGTACTATTGCGTTGCCGAGCACCATGGATATAATGCGGTTTGGCAAAGGATTGACAACCACAGCCGCCACCGTGCTCAATTTCTGGGAAGTAATACTTTTCCCTTCGGCAATCACAACTGCGGATCGACAGGCAATGGAATGTAATCAGCTCAGCCAATACAATTTGCTCACAATAAGTGCTATAGCGGGAAATACAGCTTTAACACCCGGCAATACATCGACATTAACCAATTCAGGCAGTGTCGGCGTCTGGACGTCATCAAATACAGCAGTAGCAACTATAGGAAGCAGCTCCGGCATTGTTACTGCGCTCACCGCAGGCTCTACCAATATTACTTACAGTGTATCTTCAGGCGTTTGTAGCCTTACAGCGACAACAAATGTCACTGTTGCCTCTCCCGGCCTGAACTTTGATGGCAGCAACGACTATATATCCGTTTCCGGCAATACCATTCCGCTGGCAAATAGCAATTATACGATAGAGGCCTGGATTAAGCCTGTAGGCAGTGGACCGAGGGGAATAGCAGGATGGGGAAACTATGGCGTCACTAATCAGGTAAACGCTTTGCGAATGGGCAGCGACACAACGTTGATAAACTACTGGTGGGCAAACGACCTGATAGTAACAGTGCCAAATATGGCTGACGGCAACTGGCATCATGTAGCAGCTACCTTTGACGGCACTACCCGTAAAATATACACTGATGGCGTTCTGCGCGGACAGGATAACCCAACGGGACATAATGTACCATCGGCATCGAACGCCTCCATCGGCAGAACATTTGTTAGCGAATACTATTCCGGAAACATGGACGAAGTGCGTATATGGAATGTGGCACGAACTGCAACACAGATATCTGATGCAATGGGTTGCGATGTAGCAACAGACACCAACCTTAAAGCATATTACCGGTTTAATCAGGGCACAGCTTATGGCACTAACACAGGCAGCACAGGTACGTATGACTATAGCGGAAACAATAACTGCGGCACTTTTAACAACTTTGAACTAACGGGTAACTCATCAAACTACGTTGCAGGCAAGGTTGGCTACTGTAACGATATCACACCCGGCGGGGTGATATCGGGTGTGGCATCCATATGTCAGGGCAGCACCAGCACTCTTGCGCAATCTGTTGGCGGCGGAACATGGAGCAGCAGCGACCCTGCAGTAGCCACCATAAACAGCACTACAGGCGAGATCTCCGGCATATCTCCCGGTACTGCCATGATTTCATATTCGCTTCCTGCGAGTTGCGCGGTTAGTCCATCAACAATTGTAGTGACAATCAATGCATCTCCGGCAGATCTCGATGCAATAGTTGGCTATAATTCTTTAACGGTTGGCACGCCTGCTTTCCTCTCACACATGACAGCAGGAGGAGTCTGGTCTTCATCAAACACCTCTGTAGCAACTGTCTCTACAACTTCCGGCCTTGTTACAGGCGTTTCTAACGGCACTTCTATAATATCCTATACCGTATCTATAGGCAGTTGCTCCAAGACGACCACAGTTATGGTTAATGTTGCGTCAACAGGATTAAACTTTGATGGCACCGATGATATTGTGACAATCGGAAACAACACATCTGTACAGATAACCAATGGTACGATAGAAGCGTGGATAAGGACTGTTGGAGCAGGGTCGGAGTATAGGGGTATAATTGTAAAGCAATTCGCATATGGACTATTTCTAAAAAACGATGAGCTAATGACATTTGATTGGTCAACCTCATCTGATATCTCTACGGGTGTTCTTCTCAATGACGACCATTGGCATCATGTTGCCATGACATTCAATAGCGGAGTTACAAACGGATCTAACATTTATATCGACGGTGCATCAGTGCTAAACTTCACGTATAATGTCTATTCACAGTCGGAGCCACTGGTACTTGGAAACGGATCCGCTTCGACATCCTTGGTTCAGAATTTCAGCGGAACAATGGATGAGGCACGTGTATGGAATGTTGTAAGGTCTGGTTCAGAAATAGCTGCTGACATGCACTGTGACATAGCTGCCAACGCAAACCTGAAAGCGTACCACAGGTTCGACGATGGAGTAGCCTATTGGGGCAATACAACAATAACAGGCCTGTACGATTATAGTGGAAACGGCAACTGCGGCACATTGAATAACTTTGATCTTTATCCTGGTCCAATGTCAAACTTCCTTGGAGGTGTGGTAGGATTCTGCAACGCTATAACTCCGGGAGGCACCATTTCCGGCACAACAGTTATTTGTCAGGGCACAACTTCCGCGTTTAGCAGTACAGTACCCGGGGGAACATGGAGCAGCAGCAACACAGCGGTGGGAACAGTTAATGCAACTACCGGGCTTGTAACAGGCTTAGGCAGCGGCACTACAATAATTTCTTATTCACTTCCCGGAATCTGCAATGCAGCACCTGTTACTGCAGTAATGACCATCAACCCGGCTCCTGATGCAGGTACAATTACAGGAACTACAGAAATCGATGCACTAACCACAACTACGTTATCAAGTACTACAACCGGCGGAATGTGGTCTTCATCGAATACCGATATTGCTACCGTAGGCAGCGCTTCCGGAATTGTTTCCGGCTTGTCAGATGGCACTACTACAATTTCATACATAGTAACCAATGGCTGTGGCAACGATACAGCTACGGCTATAGTAACAGTAAACGGTATTCTGGAAACAGAAATAACCGGTACACTTACATTATGTTCAGGATCATCGGTAACGCTCGCCAACGCTACCAGCGGCGGCACGTGGAGCTCAGGTGCCACAAGTATAGCCACGGTTGATGCCTCAGGAAATGTAATGGGTATAGCGTCGGGTACAGCCACCATCAGCTATACATTCACAGGAATAAGTGTGACAGCAGTAGTAACGGTAAACGCAGGACCAAGTGTGATAAGTGGTTCACTTGCCATCTGTACAGGCAATACGACTACATTGACATCAACTCCTAGTGGGGGTACATGGACCAGCGGCAATACTTCAAGAGCCACAGTAGATGCAAGCAGCGGTATTGTGACCGGAATATCGGCTGGTGCAGTTGACATTACTTACACACTAGCCAGCGGTTGTCGTAGAAAGGTAACGGTGACAGTAGGGACAACTCCTGCTACATTCACCGGATCATTATCGGTTTGTCTTGGCAACACATCTACACTTAGCAGCGCTACCACTGGAGGCTCCTGGAGTAGCAGTAATACTACAAAAGCCACTATTAATGCAACCACCGGAGTACTCACACCAGTCAGTGCAGGAACTGCTACTATTTCTTATACATTAAGTGCAGGTTGTTTTGCTACAGCCACAGTAACTATTAATTCAAATCCCGGGTCAATTAGCGGACCAACTTCAGTATGCGAAGGTGCTACCGTCAGTCTGGGATGTAGCCCAGGCGGAGGTTCATGGAGCAGTTCAGGTACCGATGCAGCAATATTTGGTACTGCAGGTAGTGTCACTGGTGTTACAGCTGGCACTAATACCATTACGTACACATTGGCCAACGGCTGCTTCTCGACCAGAGATATGACCGTAAAGCCATTGCCAACTGCCATTACCGGTTCATTGATTACTTGTACCGGTCAGACAACAGCACTGAGCACAACTCCCGGAGGAGGTGTATGGACAAGCAGTAATACATCAAAGGCTACAATAAACAGCTCAACGGGGGTTGCAACAGGTGTAAGCGCCGGAACTACAACCATAATTTATGGATTGGCCGGCTGTACCACATCTGCGGTAGTAACCGTGATGGCTACACCTGCTGCTATAACCGGAACACTTGCCTTATGCTCAGGAAGCACTACCGCATTGGCATCTGCAACTACCGGAGGAAACTGGAGCAGCACTAACACAAGTATAGCAACAGCTAACGTAGCCACTGGTATTATCAGCGGTGTAAGCACAGGAACAACAACAATTATTTACGCACTAGGTAGTTGTTCGGTATCGGCAATAGCCACAGTCAATGCAGCACTTACTGCCAACACAGGCAATGCACTGATATGTGTGGGTCTGGGTAGCATTCTTTCCAACACTACTACCGGTGGTACCTGGAGCAGCAGCAATGTTGCTATAGCTACGGTGTCGGCAAGCACAGGTGCAGTAACTGGCATTAGCGCCGGAACTGCCAACATCACCTACCGGAAAACGCCGGGTTGCTTTAGCATCACCGAAGTAACAGTAAATACTGCAGTAGCAGCAATCACCGGTTCATTATCAGTGTGTCCGGGAAGCGCTACCACACTTGTCAACACAACATCCGGAGGCGCATGGAGCAGTAACAACACTACTATAGCAACAATTGATGCCGGTACAGGTGTGGCTACAGGAGCAAGCACAGGATCTGCAATTATCAGTTATGTGGTGAGTTCGGGTTGTTATAGAACAGCCACACTCACTGTAAACTCACTTCCCGGCACAATAGCCGGAACCGCATCCATGTGCACCGGATCAGGTACAACACTATCCTGCAGTCCGGGAGGTGGCACATGGAGCAGTACCGCTACATCAGTAGCTACGGTTGGTACAGCGGGTTTTGTTTATGGAGTAGCACCAGGTACTGCTATTATATCGTACACACAGGCATCAGGCTGTGCGTCTACCAGAGAAGTTACTGTAACAGCGGCAACGTCCGCTATAAGCGGCACCCTTTCACTCTGCTCAGGTACCTCTACTACACTTACAGCTACACCTTCCGGTGGTACATGGTCGCTATCATCTAGTACACTTGGCACTATAAATGCCACTTCAGGTTTATTGACAGCTACAGGCACCACGGCAGGCACTTCTGTAGTCACCTATACTGTTGGTGGCTGCAGATCAACTGCTGTCTTTACTGTTGCACCCAGCCCATCTGCCATTACGGGCACACTTACAATGTGTGCTGGCAATTATGGCTATTTATCTGCTACACCTTCCGGTGGTGTATGGAGTAGCAGCGACACTACAATTGCCTACTTCTCGACAATTTATCCTACTCTTACCAGCGTCAGTGCAGGTATTGTTACTATTACCTACTCTTTCGGGGCATGCAGTTCTACAAATACGGTAACCGTCAATGCAGCCGTTCCTGCCATTTCAGGTCCTTCAGGTGTATGTGTTGGCCAAACCATTGCATTAACAAACTCCAGCGCAGGCGGAACTTGGTCTGCTACCAATTCAAGGGCAACGGTCGGAGCAACAACAGGATTAGTTACAGGCGTCTCCAGCGGGGGGGTGGCTATTCGTTATATAACAGGCCCTTCGTGTATAAGCACCAAAATAGTTACTGTAAGTGCCGCCATTTCTCCACATATCAGCGGCGTATTGAGCACATGTGTTGGAGGTACCCGCACATTGGCACATCCTACGGCAGGAGGGGTATGGAGTAGCAGCTCGGCAAATGTGAGCGTACATCCTTCAACAGGTCTTGTTACAGGTATTTCTGGAGGAACGGCCACTATTACCTATACAGTAGGCAGCTGTTCAGCATTTGCGACTTTCTATGTAATTAGTGCTGACATATCCGGTGTCAGCAGTATATGTGCGGGATATTATGCAGACTTCTATGGCAGTCCGTATGGAGGAACGTGGAGTGCTTCTCTTTCGTATCCCGGAGTTGCAACGGTTTATGCATATGGCAGGGTGCGAGGTATTAGCTCAGGCTTGGTTAGTCTCACATACACAAGTCCTACGGGCTGCAGAACCTCGAGGCTGATTACCATTAATAACATCCCATTTATTACCGGCGCATCAGCAGTCTGTGTAGGAGCTACAACTGCCCTGAGTAGTTCAGCTTCAGGAGGAACCTGGTTTAGCTATAACACTGCAAGAGCAACTGTAAACGCCAGCACAGGAGTTGTAACTGGGGTTTCTTACGGTTATGTGTACATAGGTTACACTTCTCCTGCAGGGTGTACTGCGGTTTATTCAATGTACGTAGAGCCGGGAGCCCCCCCTATTTCTTCACTAGACAGAGTAGCTGTAGGTTGTTCCATTTACGCGTATCACTCCAGCTACTCCGGAACCTGGACGAGTTCTAATCCTGCAAGAGCTACAGTAGTCTCAGCTGGTCACACCTCTGGATATGTCACAGGTGTAAGTACTGGAGCTGCTACAATCACATATGTTACTGCCAGCGGATGTACAGTAACCAAAAACATCATTGTAGATCCGGCGCTACCGTCGATTACTGGATTACCTATTGTATGTGTAGGACAAACAAATAGCACATTGTCGCATCCAATGTACGGTGGAACGTGGAGTAGCGACAATACTGCTGTGGCATCAATAAATGCATCAACCGGTTTGCTGTCTGGCATTAGTACCGGCGTTGCAAATATAAGATATACAGTGGGCGGCACCGGATCCTATGCTGTTATGTCAGTTACGGTTAATCCGGCCGTCGCATCTATTACCGGAGTGACTCCGTTGTGCCCTGGCACTACGACTACACTTGCCAATGCTACACCCGGTGGCACTTGGCTGAGCAGTAATACAGCAAGAGCTACTGTCGACATCTCAACTGGCTTAGCTACAGGTATTTCCGGAGGAACGGTCACAATTAGCTACAGAATTAATCCAGCTTGTTTCAGCACAACTACTATAACTATAAACAATCTGCCCAATGTAAGCGGAGCATCAACGGTTGTAAACGGGGCATCAACCACATTTGGCGGCAGCCCGGGCGGTGGCACCTGGAGTAGTGCCAGCCCTGCTATAGCATCAGTATCAGGAACAGGTGTAGTTACCGGCAATAGTGTTGCAGCTACTACCATTACCTATACACTGGGTACAGGCTGCTTCAGAACCAAGGCTATCACTGTACTGACCTCAAAACCAGGGGAAACAGAAGGAGCTACTCTTGAAAACGGTGGTGTGCTCAAAGTATACCCTAACCCTACGTCGGGTCAGCTCACAATAGAGGCGCCACAAAACGGTATATTCAGCATATTCACCATCGATGGAAAACAAGTGGCGCAGTATACAGTAACCACAACGGCTGCTACAGTATCACTGCCAAAAGAGCTTGCAGCAGGCATCTACATGTGCAGGTTTGCGGGTGCAGATGGCAGTACTGCAATAGTCAGATTGGTGTTTGAACCATAATGCTACCAAAGTTGTTTGGTTAGATAGATTTGAAGTCAGCCTCCACTTTCAGGAGGCTGACTTTTTTTTATACACATGGCGCGCTGCTGCTATACACATATAATTGCATTTTACAGCTACTAAGTGGAAACAACCTGGTAAATGATGACTGTGATAACTAACTCTAAAGTTCATCAGTTAGTCAGTCACACGTTTACAGATAAAATTCATGCCATTTATGTAAAGATGAAGAATAAATTAGGATAAAGTAGAAAATTTCTATGTGAATACTTCGCGTGTCTGGCTTTGACTATAATTGAATCTATAGATAACTCTCACCAAAACCTCGTCATATGATATGATTACAACTTTAGCAATCTATTGATTGAAACTACTTTTTCCACCAATAGATTGCTAAAGATTTTTCAAAGATCAACTATAAATATGCAACCCCGGCACTAGCGCAATATTCCATTTACTTGACGGAAGAAAACAAATCACTCAAATTCTTACCTTCCAGAATCAGCCTGAATGATGCTACCACACTATTCAAAGTGCTACAAATATTCCTCGTTATTTCCATTGACTCTTCTTCATCCAAAAACTCTTCGTTCAATCTTTCCAATTTCTCAAGACTTTTTTCAAGAGTGATGATTCCATAACTCAGCACCGAAGGTCGTATTCTGTGAGCTATTGAACCCAGAGCTATGAAGTCTTTCAGCTCAGCGGCATTCTCAAGTTCCTCAACTGCTTTCGGTATTTCTTGTACATACATCTGCAGCATCATAGTGATGAATTGTTCATCCCCCCGGCTGGTGGATATCAACTTTGACAGATCAAACAATTCAGGAGAATCAACTTCGTTTTCATGCTGAGGAAAAACTGTATTTGTAGTAGCAGCTCCCAACCACTGCGCAATTTGGTATATAAATTTATCTTCTTCAAATGGCTTGGATATGAAGTCATTCATCCCTATTGCCAGACAACGCTCTTCCTCTCGCTTATATGCATTGGCGGTCATAGCAATTATGGGCGTGGTTTTATCTAGATTTTCCCGAATATACTTTGTAGCTTCTATTCCATCTTTAATTGGCATTTGAATATCCATAAGTATCAAATCAAATTTCCGACTTCTGAGCTTCTCAATAGCTTTTGCACCATCTTCGGCTTCGGTTATATTTGCTCCATATTGTGTCAAAATTGTACTGGCAAGCACCCTATTCATATAATTGTCTTCAACAAGAAGTATCTGTTTTCCATGCAGTATTACCGTATCCGGTTTCTGATTCCAGGCGCTTGGAAGGTCGTCCTTTCTGCCTACAGGAAATGTTATCCTGAATGATATATGGGTTCCGATATTTTTCAAACTGCGGATTTCTATTGTACCTCCCATCAGCTCTATCAGTTGCTTGCTAATGCTCATTCCCAATCCGGTTCCACCAAATTTCCGGGTAATACCTTCATCTTCCTGTGTAAATTTGTCGAAGATATGTGAAAGAAATTCTTCGCTCATTCCTATTCCTGTATCTTCCACTTCAAACAAGACAGACTGTTGTTCGTCACTGTCGTTTTCAACCGAGCACCTTATTTTAATTTCACCACGGTCCGTAAATTTTATAGAATTCCCTATTAAATTAATAAGAATTTGATTTATCCTGTATGGATCGCCAATCAATACCGGTTCTATTTCGTCGCTACACTGGTATTTTATAATCAAATTCTTCTCTTCGCATTTGTGCTTCAGGATATGAACAACGTTCTCGGTAATCTTGCCGATACTGAACCCTATATGCTCCAGTGTTACTTTGCCTGCCTCTATTTTAGAAAAATCAAGAAGGTCGTTAATAATGACAAGTAAATTGCCGGAAGCATTTTCAATAATATCCAGATAGTATTTTTGCTGTGCTGCCAATTCTGTTTTGCCCAGAAGCCTGCCAATGCCAATGATCGCATTCATTGGTGTACGTATCTCGTGGCTCATATTAGCAAGAAACATCTCTTTAGAATAGGCAGATAGCTCTGCATCAGTCTTGGCCTTCCTCAGTTCTATTTCCATTTTTTTCTGAGGCGTAATATCAAGATAAATTCCGAGCGACCCCATGTAGTTTCCTTCCATGTCCATTTTGGGCGCACCGCTGACCAACCACCATTTCATTTCTCCTTGTTTGTTCTGCACCTGAATCTCATAGGCGTCTGACTTTCCTTTTGTTATTCGTTCAATAGCACCATTTGCAACGTCTATACTTTCATTGGCAAAAAATAGCTCATTAATCTTTCGGCCAGTTAACTCGTCTGAGCTATAGCCACTCGTTGCTATGAAGCTATTATTAGCATACAAAACAGTGTTATCGGCTGAGATTTCAACCATTCCTAAATGCATATTTTCAATAATGCCTCTGTATTTCTCCTCACTTTTCTTTAACGCCACTTCCGCATTGATTCTTGCGGTGATGTCTTGCGCAAATCCAATAACATATGGTTCTTCACTGTTGCTTGGAACGAGAAAGTTCTGATAAAGCAGGTATACGTCATGCCCATTTCTGTCTATAGCTACCATTATTCCTTCTGCCTTACCTTGTTTTCTGATAGACTCAAGGTAATAATCATCAAATTCCGCCCTCCTGCTTTCAGGCAGCAACGAATGGATTGCGCTACCGATCAACTCGTCTGTGGTAAATCCAAGTGTCTTCACGGCGGCCTTGTTCACCTCTATTATCTTACCATCAAGGCTATGAGTGCATATTAATGCCTGACTATTGTCAAAAATACTACGGTAACGCTCTTCACTTTTTCTTACCTGTTCTTCAATCTTCCGTCTTTCGGTCATATTCACCCCATAACCAATCATTATCTCCAGTTCACCATTTTCATCAAATACAGGAAACATCTTTCTAAGATGATATTGAAAATTCCCGTCAGGATCAAGAAGCTGTTCCTCCCATTCCAATTGCTCTTTAGAAGCTACAACATTGTTAAAGATTCTTCTCCGTTCTTTTGCTATCGACTGGTCTCTGTTTCTGTACCTACAGTATTCCTCATCGTCTTTTCCAATCATCCATTTTCTAAGCTCCGGATTTTTGATAGCTACCGGATTCAGGAAAAGATATCTGTGCTTACTATCAAAAACTACAATATCTGCCGGTATCCGGTTTAATATCTGTTCATAAAACTGCTTTTGTGCACTTAGTTGGCTTTCCTGTAATTTACTGTCTGTAATATCTACATATTTCCATACATACCCCTTACTCTTTCCATTTATGGTCACTGGATTAAAATCTCTCGTAAAAACCCTGCCATCTTTCAATTTAACAACCTCATTGTATGTGGCCTCATTTGACTCAGTCAATCGTTCAACAGATTTGTAATACTGATCCGAATCTTCAAACGCACCTCTAATCATTTTTGTGATCTCCGTACCGCTTTCACCAAAGTATTTATCTGTTTGCTCATCAAGTCCGAAAGCTTTACGGAAAGCATCATTCATGAAAACTATCTTTTGATTCTCATCTTCCATTAGCAGCGGGTCGCGTATGTTAGCAATCAATAATGACAGGCGGTTTGTCGTAGCTTGTAATTCATCTTCCCGTAGACGCAATTTGGTGGCTTGCTGATTAATTTTTTGTATTAATTCACGCATCTCACCATTTGTTATCTCCTGTGTTTGTACCAGGTTCAGCAAGTCTACAATCGAATCGTGTATCGAAAAATCATTTATTGTCAGGTCATGTTCTTTCAACTGGGCTACTTTGGCAAACCATGGGGTACCGACAAACAACAAGCAATCTCCATCAAATTGATCGAGCTGCCCCCTGAGCAAAAGATTTGGCTGTTTTTTACTACCTATTATCACAAGTTGCCCGGATAGTGCACAAAGCGCGTCATAGGTTTCACAATCAACTACCGGTCTCTTGATGTAGTTATTCGAAAAGAAAAAGTCTCCGGCTGAAAGTGCAGATATTTTAGACATGCTTTTTCCTAAAGAAATAACTGTCAGGTTTTTGTCGAGCAAAAAATAGAAAGGAAAAAGCCTGTTAAAACGCTCCTCGCTGAATGAGAATGATTTTTCTTGCATAGTTTACCAGATTACTTTAAATATATCATGATCGTAACCCGCTTCTTTTGATTGCGTATGCACTACTTCTACTGGCACATTATATAGCTCACCAAGCCCTAAAAGCAGGCCTTTAACAAATTCCTGTAAGCCATTTCGATGAGAAAAATAGTGTACTCTTATGCCGTTGTTTTCAATTTCTGACACTTTGAATTCCGGAGGGTTGAGATTGGGAAAGGCAAGCATGATACGGTTATGAAACGAGGGCAGATTTACAAGAAATTCCTTTAAATTACTTCCACCGGCCTCCATAAGTGATCCATATTTTTCCTTTCCGGTTTTCATTATCCAGTATCGTCCAAAACTATTCAACACTATACCCACAGGCATATCCAGCACTTCCGATGCTGCTCCTGCCAGCTTGTAGGTCACTACATCATCATAGGGTTCATTGCTGATAAAAAAATCTTCGTCTACCCCACTGCTTTTTTTTACTGCGTCCCATGTTTCCGCTCCAAAGCCAGAAGTGATCATATCCTGAATTGCCTTGTTTACTATACCATACATAACTATTTCGATTTTAGTGTTATTGAATTGTCCTGCAGCATCCGGTAAATCGTACTCTTGCCGATATCTAAGATCTCTGCCACCTTATTGATATTGTTGTTATATTTTTTCAAAAACATGGTTACTATTTCCATATCAAACTCTTTGAGTGTCTTCTCTGCAAAAATCATTTGCTGTTTCTGTGACACAGAGCCGAACGTAATATCGTCGGGCGTAATTGTATTATCATTGCACATAACAGCCGCCAGTTCTATAGCAGCTTTAAGCTCCCGCACATTGCCCGGGTAGATATAAGATAACAAGCGCTCTTTTGCTTCAACAGAAATTGAGATAGCCGGCAGATTATCTTTGCGGCAAAAATCATCTAAGAAGAATTTTGCGAGTAGCAGTATATCACTTCCTCTTTCCCTAAGCGGCGGCAGATCAATAGGCAAACCAATAAGCCTGTAATACAAATCTTCTCTGAACGCACCTTTCGTCACCTCATCTGCAAGGTTTTTATGTGTAGCAGTAATAATCCGTATATCCAGTTTTATTTTTTCGTTTCCACCTATGCGCACAAGCTCACGTTCCTGTAACACTCTTAGTATTTTGCTTTGCAGACTAGGGTCCATTTCTGCTATTTCATCGAGAAACAAAGTCCCCTTGTTAGCTTCTTCAAACTTCCCGATCTTCCTGGCAATTGCCCCGGTGAAAGCTCCTTTTTCGTGACCGAACAATTCGCTTTCAATGAGTTCTCTGGGTATGGCTGCCATATTCACAGCAACAAACGGAGCCTTCTTATTGTTTCCCCCTGTATGTACTGCCTTGGCTACCAACTCTTTGCCCGTGCCGGTTTCTCCTGTTATAGATACATTAATGCTGGAATTTGCAGCCTTTGCTATCAGGCCAAATATTCTTTGGATGGAAGGGCTGTTCCCCTTGATTATCTTGCTGAAATCAACTTGTTGATTCAGCTCTTCTTTTAATTGTTGCACCTCTTTCTTCAACGATTGCACTTCCCGTAGCCGGATGATGGCATTCCAGAGCAGATCTTTAGTATTGTCGTCTTTTACCAAATAGTCGCTCGCTCCAGACTTCAACAATTCTATTGCAGTGCTAATGTCTTTCTGACCACTAATCATAATAATAGCCACGGAACTATCGCATTGTATAATCTTCTGCATAATCTCCCCTCCGGTTCCATCCGGCAGGGAATAGTCGAGTGTAATTAGATCAGGCTTCTTCGACATGTTTGCCAGGCACTCCTTTGCCGATTTATATCGAAATACCTCGTAATCCGGATTCATAGACAAATAGTACTTCAGCATCTCCCCGTACATTAAGTCGTCCTCAACAACGAAAATTTTATATTTCTCCATTTTTAGAACTTTTTTCCATTTTTGGAATAAAACAAACAAATTTAGAAAATTTCGGAATCATTTCCCCCATTTTTAAGATAATCCAATTATGAGAATACATTTCGCATATTGAACAAACATGCACAAATAGCAAACTCCTATACTATTGATTATCAAATACTTATAAATTTGGCACATAAATGGCATTAACATGAAAAAGAGAAAAATGATTTCAAAAAAAGAGCTTACCGTATTTGTAGTAGACGATGATCCTATTTACAGAGCACTTTACAAGCAGTATCTACTAAACATGGGATTTGAAAAAATTAAAATGATCGCTAATGGGCAAGAATGCATTAATCGCCTTATTGAAAACCCGGATATCATTTTGCTGGACCACCAAATGACTCCAATAGACGGACTGGAAACACTAAAGAAAATAAAGCACTTCAATCCAAAGATATATCTCGTGTATTTATCGGGCCAGACAAGTATGAAAGTAACAACAGACGCACTTAAATATGGTGCATTTGACTACATAATAAAAAGCAACAAACTGGAGGAGGAACAAATTGCTGTTGTAATAAAAAAGATACTCAATGTGAAAGAATTGATTGCCTCACAGCCAAAAGGAACTTCAAAAAAACCATTAAATCTCTTCGTATGAAAAACAAGCAATTAAAACTACTTCTACGCTACTATCTCTTGCCACTGCCTGATAGGAGATGCTTTGAGGGGTCTGCCCACCGGCGCAGTAACCAAATACAAGTAAGTATACAATAAGTAGCAGTCGCTTCATATTAATCTGTTTTACATATATAGACCAATGCCGTATTCAATGCAGATAAATATCTATAGTATAACGTAAATGATAATTGAAAGGGTAGCCAGGGTATGGTGGTGGGTTTACAGGCATGAAATTAAAACATTTTACTTGGCAAACAACATGTATATCTGATTGATCAGGCAAGGGGCTGGTAGCTACAGCCTCCGAAATTGTTGTACCTATGTTGTACCTACAAACAAAAACCCCCTGAAGAGTATTGATTCTACAGGGGGAATTCATTTTTTCTGCGGACTGGACGGGACTCGAACCCGCGACCTCCGCCGTGACAGGGCGGCATTCTAACCAACTGAACTACCAATCCAAAAACTATATAAAAGAACTGCTTTTACTCAACTAGCCTGAACTCATTCCATATAGTTGAACTATACTTCCTCTCGGTTCGGGGTGCAAATATAGGGCGATTTTTTGAAAAAGGAAAATGTTTTGAAATATAGACTAAATATTTTTTTTAGCATTTTGATTGCCGCTTTTGCCCGACTCAAGATAATCAGTTATCAAGCGTTATCTCAAATAGCTTTGGCCAGTTTTTGCCGGTAATAAAAATGCGGTTTTGGGCTGCATCATAGGCTATGCCATTGAGCACTTCTGGTGCGCCATCCCTGCCAGATGATTGAGGAATACCTGCCTGCTGGCGAATACTGCTGAGGTCAGCTCGTGCTACAACCTTGCCGGTGGTGGTGTCTATCTTCAGTATCACATCTGCCTGCCACTGATTAGCATATATGTAGCCCTTTATCATTTCCAGCTCGTTTATCTGCATCACGGGTCCACGCTCATCTGTAACAGATAGCTGCTTAACAATTGTAGCAGTAGCAGGGTCTTTAAAATAAAGAGAACTGCCACCATCACAAAAGATAAGGTGTGTACCATTGTTGGTCATACCCCATCCCTCTTGCGTATGAAAAGGGAAGCCGGATTCCTGTTTTAGTGTAGCAAGATTATAAATAAACCCTTTACCCTCGCGATAAGTGAGCTGGTATATTTTATCGTTGAGTATAGTTATACCCTCCCCAAAAAACCTTTTGTCCATTTTGTTAGACAGCACTACTTTCCCGGTAGCCAGCTCTACCTTTCGTATCTCAGACACTCCATACTGCCCTGTGCCTTCGTACAGGAAACCATCTTTATATTCAAGACCCTCTGTGAATGCAGCCGGGTCATGAGGATATTGATTCACGATATTGTAGCTGATTACAGATGGTACCAACACATCATTGGGAGTCTCCGTGGCTTTGGTGCTTTCAGCCACAGGTGCATCATTGCAGCCGGCTGCAGCAAGGATAGTAAGCAGGATTGCCAACTTATTTAATTTTTTCAGTAGTGTCATAACGTTTAAATCCTATTGGGTTGCGTGGCAGTGGTTTGCTATCATTTTGCTCTTCCTCTTCAGGCGGCCGCCCCATGCCGGTAAAGCTCGAAAAATATGCAGCTTCCATACCTCTGGCTATTATCTCATCAACAATAGCAGTTGTAATTTGTCCGGGCTCTTCTATGATTGCCAGCGTACTATAGCCGGGCTTTTCGCTATCCAATTCGCTATAGTGAGGTTGTAACAACACTACAATCTGCCCTGTAATTGTAGGCGTAAAAGAAATAATAAATCCCTCCTCAGAATAAGAAGATTTTTCACCCATACTGTTTCTGAATGTTACGAGCATAGGCATAGCGCCTGAGCGAAAAGACACAGAGGGCATGCGATTGCTGGTGCCTTTTATAGCTTCATTGAAAGCGTGCAGCGTATCTACAAAAAAACCTTGTTTGTAGCGGGCATTATCATTCAGATATTGTGCCAGTTCCTTCAGATGATCCCGAAGCACAATATATTTTTCGAGCCAGTGCTCCCGTCTGCTTTGAACAGTGGCCAGTCCTTCATCATACTGGTTGGCAATCTTTAATATTTCATCTAGCATAGCTGGTATTTTGCAGGAATCGCATTTAGTGCAATCATCCCATTATGTACAGTATAAGAAGACTGCAAAATAATACTTTACCTACAATTGAAGTGTACTTCCTTCATTAGAACAAACCAAAGGCATAAAAAGAAAAGCAGGTAATCGTGTGATACAATTACCTGCTTCACTTTGCTAGGATACCGGAATTAATCTTCTTCGCTTGCGCCTGTTGCGTTTTCTTCGTCTTCATCAACAACAATTTCTTCATCTAATTCTTCTGTTTCATCAACAATTTCCGAATCTTCTTCTGATTCCTCTGATTCAGCATCGTCCGCTTCTTCATTTATTTCCAACTCGTCTGTTGTTTCTTCTTCAATAGAAGATGCAATAACTTCAGCAGATTCCTGCTCTTCTGTGGCAAGCACAGGCGTGTCGATTACTTCTGTTTCGAATGTGTTTTCCATAAAATTGTTTTTTAGATTGTTTTAAAATACATACGCAATGTAAGCAGTCAAATTCGCTTCTGCAGAGGCTAAACTATATCTTAACCCCGATGTAACCTTGCAGATATACTGGGGAAATATTCCGGTAAAAATGAACCTTAAAAAAGGCAGATTCAACGTTCCTGAGTATATTGCCAAAGAAATAAACAAAAAGAAAAGTCCAATAAAATGTACAGCGGCAAACTGGGGATTGCAGGTATAATAGCGGGTGTAATAATATCACTGGTTCACCTCTCGTGCAACAACGAGAATAGACTACCTTCTACAGTTACTTTTACAGAGCATGTAGCACCCATTCTATATAACAACTGTACCATTTGCCACAGGGCAGAAGGAAGTGCACATTTCCCACTTGTAACTTATGAGTCGGCAAAAAAATATGCATCAGCAAATGCCTTTGTAACCCGTGAGCGCATAATGCCTCCATGGCCGGCAGACCCTCATTATACAGAGTTTACAGGACAGCGGATACTATCAGAAAGAGATATACAAATGCTTGAAAAGTGGGTAAAAGACGGCACACTTATGGGCCCTGCAGATAAGCTGCCGGCAATACCTCGCTACCCTACCGGCTCAGAAATAGGCACTCCTGACATGAGAATACCAGTGCAGCCATACCTGCTGCCGGCAAACAGTACGGACAGGTTCCTGCTGGTAAAAGTACCTTTTGAGTTGCCTGCAGATACTTTTGCCAGTGTAATAGAATTTATGCCGGGCAGAAATAATGTAGTGCATCATGTAAACGGCGATATGGTAAAATATGCTGCCGGCATGAAAACCGATGTGTATGCCGGAGAACAGATTGTAGACATGGCCGCAGACACTGCCACACTGCTGCAGGCCTACCAGCGGCTGGGGTTGCCCAATGATGACGGCTCTTATCCGGTTTTGCAGAAATCGGTGGTCAATTACCTGCCAGGGGTGTTTGGGCAGCTATATCCCGAAGGGCTGGGAGGTTACAAACTACCCAAAAAAGGTGCGTTTTTACTTAATGACCTTCATTATGGCTTCACCAATAAAGAAAATGTACTTGACAGCTCTTATATCAATATTTTTTTCGCGAAAACACCCCCCGGAAGACCAGTACAGGAATTTCAACTTGGCACACATGGTGTAGTACCCGTGGAGCCAGACCTGATAATAGAGCCCAATACGGTAAAACAGGTTTACAGCAGATTTACCGTCCCTACTGACATCTCCATACTTACTATTAACCCGCACATGCACCTGCTGGGCAAGAGCTTCAAAGGCTATGCACTGAAACCTAACGGTGATACCATAAGACTTATATCAATTCCACGATGGGATTTTAACTGGCAGTATTTTTACACCTTTAAGCGAATGATAAAAATACCGAAGGGCAGTGTGATTATTGCAGAAGGAGTTTATGATAACACCAGAAAAAACATGAACAACCCCTTCAGCCCTCCACGTAGAGTATCTGATAACAATGGTAGTATGAAGGCGACAGACGAGATGTTTCAGTTTATAATTACTTATTTGCCCTATCAGGATGGAGATGAGACCATTTCGCTTGAAAGGAAGTAGTGTAGATTTACCGAAATGGCTTAGATTTGTGATTAGCGTATTGATTTTGCCAACATAACGGGAGAGAAATAAGGACAAAAAAAAGGAAAAAAAAAGTGATCAAAGCGAAGAAAACAAATAAAGTGTATATAGGTACAATCCGAAAAACTACCGCTTTGCCACCAGGGGAAACATGAAAATTTGTTATAAAAAATAATAAGCATTAACTAACTTTACTTAAAAAAAAATGAAAAACACTATTCTCGCTATTGCAGCATCTATTATTACACTTTCTTCAGGCATAAGCTATGCCCAACAAGCAAAACTTGAGCCCGGAGCTATGCTACCAAGGGTAGGCACAGAAATGCTCAGTGCTACTGATGGTTCGTTGGTGCCCTATTACAAAAGTGCCGACAAAAACGGGTTGCTGGTAATATTTTCCTGCAATACTTGTCCTTTTGTGGTAAAGAACGAATCTACCATACTCAACACTATCAGGTATGCTAAAGCACACAATGTGGGTGTGGTTATCATCAACTCAAATGAGGCTAAACGCGAGGGTGATGATTCGTTTGAAGCCATGAAAGCATATGCCGCAAAGCAAGGATATACAGTACCTTATCTTACCGATGTTAATTCACAATTAGCAGATGCTTTTGGTGCAAATCATACTCCTGAAGTATTCCTTTTTACCAACAACAATAAACTGGCGTATAAAGGCGCAATGAATGACAATCCGGGCAATCCTGGAAGTGCAAAAATAACATATATAAATGATGCTATTGACGCAGTATTGGCAGGCAGGGAAGTAAATCCCAGTACCACAAAATCAATAGGCTGCAGCATTAAGCGCAAATCATAAAATAAATAAATATTCATAAAAGAATACCGTCAGAAATGGCGGTATTTTTTTTGGGTATACATTAACCACTAAGATTTACAATATTTTATGCTCAAATTGTCAATTCTGCGCCATTGACAATTTAGCAATTTCATAAAACAGCGTATCTTTGACATCTCATGTCTGACGCACTAAAGCACGAATGTGGCCTTGCCTACATCCGCCTACTGAAACCGCTCTCCTACTACCACCAGAAATACGGCTCTGCATTTTTTGGGCTCAACAAGTTGTATCTGCTTATGGAAAAGCAGCACAACCGTGGTCAGGATGGTGCCGGCATAGCTACTGTAAAGCTCAATACCGAACCGGGGCACCAGTTCATGCAGCGGCTGCGCGTAGGTGGTGCACAGGCAATAGCTCAGATTTTTCAGAACATTAGCCAGGAGGTAGGTGATCTGGAAAAAATGTATCCCGAGATTTTGCAACACCCGGGGCTGATGAAGGGCTATATGCGCTTCATGGGCGAAATATTGATGGGGCATTTGCGTTATGGCACACAGGGCAAAAACAATGTTGAATTCTGTCACCCATTCGTAAAACCACATATGAACCCTACCCGCAGCCTTACCATGGCGGGCAACTTCAATCTGGTAAATACCGACGAACTCTTTGCAAGGCTGGGACAACACCCCAATAACACCCTGCGCGAAAGCGATCTGGGCGCTATGATAGAAACGATACACTACTATCTGTGTATGGCAGACGACACCAACCCTGCTTCCCTTAATATTGAAGGCATTCTTAAACAGGCAACAGCACACTTTGACGGAGGCTATGTTTTCTGCGGACTTATAGGCAATGGTGACAGCTTTGTAATGCGCGACCCTAACGGCATCAGACCCTGCTATTATTACCAGAGCGATGAGGTAGTGGTAGCTGCATCTGAAAGGGCAGCAATAATGACTACTTTCAATGTAGCTCAGGCAGACATTCACAAACTGCAACCCGGACATGCACTGATAGTAAATGCAGCAGGTATGGTTACCAATACCGAAATACTTCCCGCCAGAAAACTGACAGCCTGTAGTTTTGAACGAATATACTTTAGCCGCGGCAGCGACCCGGATATATACAGGGAGCGAATGGCCCTGGGCAGAAACCTGGCAGGAAGAGTGCTTGCCGCTCTCGACAATCATCTGCGGCATACAATAGTATCTTTTATACCGAACACTGCGGAAACAGCGTTTTATGGGCTTATAAAAGGGCTTGAAGACTATCTGAAAGACATACAGATACGACGCATACTTGCCAAACCCAATATGCCGGAAGAGGAAATGCGGGAACTTGTGTACCGCAGGGTGCGTATAGAAAAAATAGCTATAAAGGATGTGAAATTGCGCACCTTTATCACCGAAGATGCATCGCGCAATGAGATGGTGCAACACGTATATGATATTACCTACGGCACCGTGGAGCGCGGTGTAGACACACTGGTGGTCATAGATGATTCTATAGTGCGTGGAACTACTCTGAAAGAAAGCATCATAAAAATGCTGAACAGACTGGGTCCAAAACGAATAATTGTAGTTTCATCGGCTCCACAAATACGCTACCCTGATTGCTATGGCATAGACATGAGCCGCATGGGCGACTTCATTGCCTTTCAGGCAGCAGTGAGCTTGCTTGCCGACAGAGGATTGGGAAACACGCTGCAGGAGGTATACCAACTGTGTAAGGATGCAGAAACAAAAGGCACACTGGATTCGGAAAACTTTGTAAAAGCTATTTATGAGCCATTTACACCGGAGGAGGTAAGCAAAAAGATAGCTGCTATGCTGCGCCATGAGGAGGTAACAGCCGAGGTAGATGTAATATATCAATCGCTGGAGGGCCTGTACGATGCCTGTCCGCATAATCTGGGTGACTGGTACTTTACCGGCAACTACCCTACCCCCGGCGGCAACCGTGTAGCGAATCGTGCATACATGAACTATATAGAAAAACAGGAAGGACGAGGGTATTAGTTTAGCAATATCTTTGGTTATACTATTCTCGATTTATAGTAACATACCACTATATCTCTGCATCCAATGATATGCCTAAAACATATTGACACGCCCACAGGGATGATGTGCATAGGCGCTACTGATGCGGGTATTTGCCTGTTCGATTTCCAATATAGGCGGAGTATAGACAGTATCATGAAGCGCATAGAAACCGGTCTTAATGCAAAATTTGAAGAAGCAGAGCATCCATATTTTGCATTGCTGGAGGCGCAAATTAATGAATACTTCAAGGGCCAAAGAATGGAGTTTGATTTGCCGCTGCACTTTGTAGGCACTCCTTTTCAGAAAAGTGTATGGACCGGGCTGCTGCAGATTCCTTATGGCGAAACCCGCTCTTACAAACAACAATCTATATTTCTGGGCAATGAAAAAGCAATTCGTGCAGTAGCCGGTGCCAACGGCGAAAATGGAATAGCTATAATAGTACCCTGCCACCGCGTGATAGGTGAAAATGGCAGCCTGACCGGATATGGTGGTGGGCTGCAACGAAAAAAATGGCTACTGGACCTGGAAAGAAAACACACCGGCAAAGCAGCGCAGGCGGAATTATTTGGGTAAAACTACTGATGTTACGCACTACCCTTTCAGGTCTCTGCACATTTTTATCATCTTAAGCGCCGTCAGTGCTGCTTCTTCTCCTTTGTGACCATGAGGTCCACCCAGGCGCTCATAGGCCTGTGCTTCAGTATCCAGTGTCAACACACCGAATATTACCGGAATGGGTAGAGACAAGTTGAGCTGTAGAATCCCATCTGTAACAGCATTGCACACATACTCAAAGTGAGGAGTACCGCCCCTGATTACTGCACCAAACGCAATAATGACTTCCGGGCTGTATTGTCCGGTCTTACCATATTCCCACACCTGCCTGCAGGCAAATGGCAACTCAAATGCACCGGGAACAGAAATTTTCTGTACAACCGGGGCCTGATACTGATGCAATATACGTTCACAACCTTCTATCAGCCCACCGACTATTTTATCATTCCATTCAGTAAATACTACTGCTATTCTGGCATCTTTGAGACCTGACAACGCTTGCGTATCCAGTAAACCACTATTGTGTTGAGACATGATGTTTTATAATTCTGATTGATAAAGGCAAATATATACCCACCAATAATACACGAAATAATTTCTATCTGTTAAACTCCATTCCGGTTACAATCAGGTTGCTGTTGGCGCGGGCTAGAATTTTACCTTCCATATCGTATACATGACACTCTACGTTGATGATTTTTTTGCCGGTTCTGAGTACCTGAGAGTGTGCACGCAACCGCTCGCCCTCCTTTATTGCAAACAAAAAATCTACGTTTAGCGTGAGCGAGGTATAATGATGTTCAGAATCCAGGCTTACTACCGCCCAGCCTATAGACTCATCAATCACCAGACTCATCATACCTCCGTGAATATTCCCGTAAGGATTCACCATTTCTCTGCGCACTTCCAACGATATAACCGAATCTCCCTTTTCTATATGCTCCAGTGTAAAACCCAGCCAGTTTCCAGCTTCTGAGCGCGAGTCTGTTACTTGTTTACCCAGGTAGGTGTCTTTGATGAACTCCAACACCTTGCCTTGAGGAACTTCCTTGTATCCCATGGTGCAAATCTCAAATTCCCTCAGCCAAATTCCAAATTATAACCAAAACAATTACTTTAGTAGGATGGATGCAGTAACGAGCGATATACAGATTATTACCTCTTCGAGACCCATACAGCGTGCATGGTCTATGTATGACTGGGCAAATTCTGCCTACAATCTTGTTATTACCTCCACCATATTTCCGGCATACTACAACGCTGTGACCACCGTAAAAAAAGATGGCGTGGTAGTAAGTGATACCGTATCATTCTTTGGCTATAACGTAAAAAACAGTTCTCTGTTCGACTATTCGATTGCTGCTGCCTACCTGATTATTGCTTTTCTATCACCCATTCTATCGTCTATCGCAGACTACAGAGGTAATAAGAAAAGGTTCATGCAGCTGTTTTGCTATACTGGGGCTATATCTTGCTGCTGTCTGTATTTTTTCACCAGCGTTGCGGTGGAGTTGGGTATTATCTGCTCATCGGTAGCTGCACTGGGCTATTGTGGCAGCATAGTATTTTACAATGCGTACCTGCCGGAGATAGCCACTCCCGGCGAGCGTGACAGGGTAAGCGCTCAGGGCTTCGCCTACGGATACATTGGCAGCGTAATACTACAACTCATTTGTTTTGTGTTTGTACTCAAGCCTGAGCTTTTTGGCATTACAGACGATACTTTTGCCCCCCGGCTTTCATTTGTATTGGTAGGTCTTTGGTGGGTTGGTTTTGCACAGATTGCCTTTCTAAAGCTGCCAAAGGGAATAGCGTTGCCCCAAAAAACCGGACACAGCCTGCTTTCCAGTGGATTCATAGAGTTAGGTAAAGTATGGGCACATATTAAGAAACTACCCAGACTAAAAACCTACCTGGCTTCATTTTTTTTCTATAGCATGGGCGTGCAAACAGTGATGCTTGCCGCTACTATCTTTGGTAGCAAGGAGCTAAAACTGGAAACCGGGCAACTAATTGGTGCTATATTGGTGATACAACTGGTTGCAATAGCGGGTGCATATATTATGGCGAAACTATCTGAGAAATTCGGCAATCTGCAGGTATTGTTCTTCGTAGTGCTGGTATGGATAGGCGTATGTATTGCCGCCTATTATACCTATACCGCCACAGAGTTTTATATAGTAGCAGGTATAGTAGGCCTAATAATGGGCGGCATACAATCGCTGAGCCGCTCTACCTATGCTAAGCTCATGCCACCCACACACGACACCACTTCTTTCTTCAGCTTTTACGATGTTACAGAGAAGCTGGCTATTGTAATAGGTATGTTTTCTTTCGGGTATATAGATAGCCTGATGGATATGCGCAGTGCTATAATAGCACTGATTTTATTCTTTGCCACAGGCGCAATCATTCTGTTTTTTGCAATGAGGACAAATGCTACTGATAAAGCATAATTCAGGAATTACTTTCAATAACTATCAGACAGATAGAGCCACCATGTGGTCGTATACTATTTTGGAGATATGGCTCATTATTTCAGCTAGTTTTACTGACTCCTTCCCCTTGGTCATTATAGTAAGCAAGTATGGTTTATTATTGAGGTAAATAATAGCAGATTCATGCAGTTCTCTGTTGCCTGGCTTACCTGCTTCACCAAACTTGTGCGCACTTGTGACCGACGCAGGAAGTTCTTTAGTAATTCCAAGGTTAAAGTCACTTTTACATAGCATAGATATAGCAAACTCAGACGCAGGCATCGTAAGGTAAGTGCCATCATATAAAACGCTGATAAATCTGGAGTATTCTTCTACAGAAAGCTGGTAAGAGTTGTCATATACATTTGGCTTCTTCAGACCCAAATCTGTAAATATTTTCTGAAATATCTCTATGTTCATGAAGTCATGCAGCAGCATGGTAGCGTTATTGTCTGAATAGACAATCATGTAGTAAAGGAGATCTTTGATTTTGTATGTATTCCCCGATATAATAGTCTTGGAGTTAAAGGTCTGAGTAGGTGGCTTCATACCCTTGTTCTTGTAAGCTACTTCCTTCTCCAAAATTGCCAAATTAGTTTCCGCCATTCGCAAGAATGTAATCATTGTTATGACTTTAAACAACGAGCCCGGATGATAAGTATTTTCCGGATTTATGTCCATCCAGTAATTTGAATTCAGGTTTTTTAGGTATACAGAAGCATATTCAAGATCTCCTGTTGTCTTCATTCGCTCTATCAAATCATTGATATCAGATTTCAATGGAATAAAATCTTTTGACTCACATTCCGGCTCTGTCATATATACCGGATTTATGTACTTGTAGCCTGTCATTCTTGATATCTTGTAGTGACAGTCTTCTTCCGCAATTTTTTCAGATGTAATATCGGTATTCTTTGCCAGACTTCCGTCAAAATACTTCATGAGTGCAATACCGGAAAAACTACCCACAAAGACAGCAAGAACGATATATAAAACAGAAAACTTTTTCTTTAACATAAATATATAGCCAGACTAATTCGACATTACTCAAAGTTAATAATTACTTTTCGTACAAACCAAGAAATTCATTACCGTTCCTTAACAATTTTTTCTGAGATAATATATCCCCCCTTTACCTGACGATATTAATGAGTTAGTTTATCTGCCGTTAAGTATAATAACGACAAAAATGAAAACATTTCATTAATATAGTCAAATTATATTATATTGTTTTTACAATAAATAAATGCTACTATCGGTCATTTTCTGAAGATAGTTAACCAAAACATATTGCCTTATGACATGAAATATCAGTATCAAATAAAGCAGTAAAAAAACATATCGATAGCATTTCAGAGAATGCAGATAAATTATTGCTGCCAAGATGGTATTTTTGACAGCAATTAAATTCAAATCATACAATGTCTCAGAGCAAGTTAATAACGATGGGTGAGTTTACCATCCAGGAAACAAGAAAATTCCCGCAAGCCACAGGCGACCTTTCAGCATTGCTGAGAGATCTTGGCTTGGCCGGCAAAATAATAAACAAACAAGTACGTAAAGCAGGACTGGTAGATATACTGGGCAAGCATGGCGCAACCAATGTACAGGGAGAAGAACAAATGAAGCTTGATGTATTTGCTAATGATACATTAATCAACATCCTCAAAAATTGTACAGAGTGTGCGGGTATTGCATCGGAAGAAAATGATGACCACCTTTCTTACGAAGATACTTTCTCCTTTAACTCAAAATATGTAGTGCTCTTCGACCCACTTGATGGCTCATCTAATATAGATGTGAATGCATCAATCGGAACCATTTTCTCGATATACAAAAGAGTTAGTGAGCTTGGAAAACCATGCACTCAAGATGACTTTCTGCAACCCGGGAATAAACTGGTAGCTGCCGGATATATTATCTATGGCTCCAGCACGATGCTGGTATACGCTACCCGTTTGGGTGTAAATGGCTTTACTCTGGAACCATCTATAGGCGAGTTTTGCCTGTCTCACCCGGATATGAAATGTCCGGATAATGGTAAAATATACTCTATAAACCAGGGCAATAGCGTAAAGTATGACGAATGTATGCTATCCTACCTTTCTTACTGCATGGAGGACAACAAGGCTGAAGGTAGACCCTATACGCAACGCTACATAGGCTCTATGGTCGCCGATATGCACCGCACGCTTATAAAAGGCGGTATATTCATATATCCTGGCGATAAAAGTGCACCAAAAGGCAAGCTGCGCCTGCAATATGAATGTAACCCTATGGCCTTCATTATAGAAGCCGCAGGTGGCAAGGCTGTAACCGGTGGTCAGAATATAGTGGATGTGCACCCTACGGAACTGCACCAGCGGGTACCAATATTTATAGGCTCTAAAAACATGGTGGATAAAGCAATGGAATTTGTGAAAGCAGGAGAGCCAGCCTAACGAATCTGCGCTACCATCGGCAAGAAGCAAATCAGGCAACCAAATTCGGGTTGCCTGATTTGCTGATAAACAAGACACCCATCACGTAATACAGTTCTGTGGCAAATAGCCTGGCTATTTTCCGTTAACTTTGCCGGCCTGTACAAAAAGATGTACACAAGATAATTATGCTACAGTTTGAAAGGTTTACACTGAATAATGGATTGAGAGTGCTGGTGCATACAGACAGAGCCACGCCTATGGTGGCTATGAATATACTGTACGATGTGGGTGCAAGGGACGAAGATACTGCCCGCACCGGCTTTGCACATTTGTTTGAACATCTGATGTTTGGCGGAAGTGTAAACATACCGGAGTATGACGAGCCACTGCAAATGGCTGGTGGCGAAAACAATGCATATACCACCAACGACATTACCAACTACTACATACAACTCCCGCTGCAAAATATGGAAACCGCTTTTTGGCTGGAGAGCGACCGTATGTTGTCACTTGCATTTAGCGAGAAGAGTCTGGATGTGCAGCGAAAAGTAGTTTGCGAAGAGTTTAAAGAACATTACCTCAACAAGCCTTACGGCGATACCTGGCATGTACTGCGTAAACTAGCCTACACTACACACCCCTACAGGTGGCCTACCATAGGCGAAAATCTGGAACAAATAGAAAAGGCACAGCTGGACGATGTAAAGGCTTTTTTCTTTAAGCATTACCGCCCATCTAATGCGGTACTATGCATGGCGGGAAATATCACCACAGAGCAGGTAAAAACACTGGCCGAAAAATGGTTTGGAGACATACCGGCAGGCGACAAGTATGAACGTAATCTCCCTGCTGAACCAAGACAGGAACAGGCGCGCTCGCTTGATGTATATGCCGATGTGCCACTGGATGCACTATACAAAGCATGGCACATAAGCGGAAGGCTGGCACCATCCTATTATGCTACTGACCTTATCACCGAGGTAATGGGTAGTGGGCAGTCTTCCAGACTGTACAGACGATTAGTAAAGGAAGAACAACTGTTTAGCAGCATCGGGTGCTATCATACAGGTAGCCTTGACCCCGGATTGCTGGTAATAGAAGGAAAAGTAAGAGAAGGTAAATCCATTGAAGCCGCCAACGAAGCCGTGGAAAAGGAAATAGCTATTCTGCTTGCAGAAGGCATCACTGATAGCGAATTGCAAAAGTCGAAGAATAAAATAGAGTCGATGATTGCATTTGAAGATATGAGCCTGCTGAACCGTGCCAACAATCTTGCTTTTTATGAGCTGATAGGCGATGCAGCGCTGATAAATGATGAATGGGATAAGTATAATGCTGTAACTATCGAAAGCCTGCTGGACACTGCAAAAGAAGTATTCAGAGAAGGTAATAGCAACACACTGTTCTACAGAAAAAAGATATAGAAATTCAGGCATAAAATTCCAAAAAAAGAAATTCCATCCCGATAGCTATCGGGACCAATTCCAAATTCCAGAAAAAATGGGACAGTTTACCACTACAGGGTTTGACAACAGAATTACCCGATTATTTGAGATACAATATCCTATTATTCAGGCTGGCATGATATGGGCTTCGGGCTGGCGGCTGGCGGCGGCCGTAAGCAATGCAGGCGGGCTAGGCATTATTGGTGCCGGCAGCATGTATCCGGAGGTACTGAAGGAGCATATACAGAAGTGCAAAGCAGCGACCGACAAACCCTTTGCAGTAAACCTGCCATTGCTGTATCCGGCCATAGATGAGCACATAGCCATAATTATTGCGGAAAAAGTACCTATTGTTTTTACATCCGCGGGCAATCCCAAAACCTGGACACCTACCCTGAAGTCTAATGGGATCACAGTAGTGCATGTGGTGTCCAGTGCCAAATTTGCGCTAAAATGCCAGGATGCCGGAGTAGATGCAGTAGTAGCAGAGGGATTTGAAGCGGGAGGACACAACGGCAGGGAAGAGACTACTACACTATGCCTGATACCTTCGGTAAGAAAATCGATACACATTCCCCTGATAGCCGCAGGTGGTATTGCTACCGGCAGGGGCATGTATGCAATGATGGCCATGGGTGCCGAAGGCGTGCAAATAGGCAGCAGGTTCGTATGTACTGATGAGGCATCGAGCCACGAGGGATTCAAAAAAGCAGTAGTAGCTGCCGCCGAGGGCGATACCGTACTGACTCTGAAGCAGCTAACGCCAGTGCGGCTGATAAAGAATCACTTCTATAAGCAGGTGGCTGATGCTGAAAATGCCTGTGTGCCAAAAGAAGAAATGGAAGCTCTATTGGGCAGAGGACGGGCAAAAAAAGGAATGTTTGAGGGCGACATGGAGGAAGGCGAACTGGAAATAGGCCAGATAAGCAGTATAATAAATGACATACAACCGGCGGCAAAGGTTGTAGCTGATGTATGGCAGGAGTTTGAATCGGCCTACAAATCACCATTTATTTACTAATTTTCTTTACCGGAAACCAACGTTGACCACGCATATTTCGTCTACATAAATGAGGACTGTGACATCGGTTGAAATAAATATTTACCCGATTGAATTTCTTTGATATATTTGTATAGTATTTTAACTCCACTGGTTAAATGTTTATGAAAAAAATTATATTTTTTTTTACTATTTTGTTGATAGGTAAAACGGCACTGGCGCAGCCGCAGCCGCTGTTACCATCAACAACCCTTGAAAAATGGTATCCTTTTTGTAGTGCTACCGATCTTTTCGACCGTACTTTTACCGGATTTGACCTGCTAACAGCCAATACGGTTTCTACATCCGACCGCTTCGGGCAGCCCAATAAAGCCTACGAATTTAATGGTGCAAATAGTGAGATGCACTATAGCGCTCCTTTTATTATCCCGGCATTCGGTATCGCTGATTTCACCTATTCCTGTCATATTTTCCCTACTGCCGCTCAGGATGCGATTATTCTTTACAACGGAGACCCATCAACCGACGGGTTGGGTATCGTAATGAATGACGGTTCTTTTGGTGGTGGTCCCGGCAATCAGGTATCGATGCTTTTTGGCGGCATTGCACAATCCGCCGGCTTTCCGGTAACCCTCAATGTGTGGCACCATCTAGTGATGAGAAGAAACGGCAACAGCTATCTGCTGTTTGTAGATGGGGTACAGCAAGTAGTATACATACCACCTGTAACGCCCGGGTATAATCCTGCCACTACCGTTTTTCAGCTGGGTATAGACTTTAGCGGTGGCACCAAGCCTTATACAGGCAAAATAGATGATGTAGCTATCTACGGCAGACAAGTATCTAATCCTGAAGTACTGGCTTTAGGTAATTTCAATCCTAATATTACTTTTTCTCTGGGACCAGACATATTTACGCCAAATGATACATTAACAATCGGCGGAGGCGGTGTAGGAGCTCTTTTAGATACAATTAACTACCCGAACGACAGATTTTATCCACCTATCCCCCCTTTAGCATATGAATACTTATGGGGACCTACAGATAGCTCTACTACACTGGTTGTAGGTTTCGCTCCGGGCAGTGCAGCTCCTCCTGTTGTACGCACGTTAACTATAAGTCGTCTATATTCTTGCCCTTTTACAGATGCGATAACTATTACAAAAGTTGTGCCTTTTGTAAACATCGGCCCTGATGATACAATATGTGACGGTGAAACATTAGTACTTAATCCTTCTCCAATACTTGGCAACGATTATCTGTGGAGCACTGGCGCAACTACGCCTTCTCTCACGGTAGCTGTTACCGGTACTTATTGGCTCAGAGTTGACAGTATGGTTGTATCCGGCTCAGATACCACACATTTTGTAGGTACCGATACTGCCGTTATCGTAGTATCTCCACCTACTGTGGTAAAACTAATGAATGATACCGTTCTTTGTCAGGGAGGTACCGTAACGCTTAAATCTTCCGTTCCGTATACTGCACCTATTTATACATGGAGCGATGGCATTACCACGTCCGATACTTTTGTTGTTTCCACTACCGGTCTTTACTGGCTGGCTGTAAAAGATGGCGCCTGCTCAGACACAGATAGTGTTAATGTTTTTATTGTATATGACACGCTCACTGTCTTTAGCCCTGATACGGCTATATGCCAGGGTGCACTTGTAATAGTAAGAGCCAGCTCATCACCGGATATTACCTACCAGTGGCTACCAACGGCAGGTATCCCCGTTTCTTACGTGCCTACAGCAACCATTACCCCCGACACATCGGCGCAATATATACTTGAAGGCACCATACTCATACCCGGCACTACTTTTGTCTGTCGTACCAGAGATTCTTTGTTTATAGATGTGCAGCCAATACCAAAAGTGAATATGGGAGGCAACCGAAGTCTGTGCCAATTTGATACGATACACATTACACCGACCGTTACACCCGGCTGGTATACACTATATAGTTACGACTGGACTCCGGGAACATTCCTCGATGATTCGGTATCTTCTTATGCTGTGTTTACAGCCGGCGATACTACCAAAATAGTGCTCACCGTTTCTACACCTGCAGGTTGCAGTAGCTCAGACTCAATGATTGTCTATACATACTATGGTGACTTTGCTTCGCTGGGTGCAGATACTTCAATATGCCCCGGAGATTCTGTGCAGCTATTCCCTGTATCTACAGAGCCGGGCGTCACCACTTATGTTTGGCATCCTGCTACTTACCTCAATGACTCAACTGTAGAGTATCCGGTCATAAAGCCGATTAACACAATTAGTTATAAAGGTATAGCTACCAGCCAATATGGGTGCAAAGACACTATAGATTATTCGATAGTAGTGCACCCGGCAGCAGTAGTATATCTCGAAGATTCGGTATTACTATTCCCGGGAGAATCGCACCAAATTTCACCTTCTTCCAACTGTACTTATTACTCCTGGACACCGGCAGTAGGGCTAAATGACACTGCATTGTCTAACCCCATAGCCAACCCGTCTGTGAGCACCAAGTATATACTCACTGCATTCACCGAGGATGGCTGTAAAACTACCGACTCCATAGGTGTGCGCGTAGTGACCTCTTCTGTAATATCTGTACCCAATGCATTTGCACCGGGCTCGCTCAACAATACACTTAAAGTGATATTGAGAGGTATTGCCAGACTGCGCTACTTCAGGGTATACAACAGGTGGGGCAATCTGGTGTTTGAAGGTAAGACCATTGAAAATGGCTGGGATGGCACATTCAATGGTACACCACAGCAGGCCGGTGTATACGTGTATGAAGCAGAAGCAGTAACCAGCGAAGGAAAAATACTACAAAAACGAGGTAATGTAACACTGCTGAAATAAAACTTAGTATCAGACATATAAAAAGGAGCAAAACCGAAAAGTTTTGCTCCTTTTTTTTGGGGGAAAAATAACAGATATCGGGTTTTACAAGCCACACAAGAAAGCCATGGTATCTGCACCATCTGCATAGTCATTCAATGCAGGCTTTTGTGAGCTGCCAAACGGCACCAACCCCTTCCCTATTATAGCCTGAATATCATTGCTGCCTTGCAGCTCTGCGAGTAACATCTCTTTGCTTTCGTTGTCATAAAACCGGTAATGCAGCACACTGACTGCAGAAAATGGCAGCTCATTTTCTACCATCAGCAGCGACTCATTGCTCATATACTGCACCCTGTTGAGCAAATAAATTGCTAGGTGATAATCGTAGTTATTCTTGTACTTATTCAGATCGGCATAATAGCTGTATCTGTTGAATATGCGCAACAGGCGGGCAAAATCATATTCCTTTGGCACGCATATCTGTGTCACATTTCGGCAACCAAGCCCGTAATACAGGTATACATCATCGGCAAGCAAAGACAGTTCTTCGTCTGTTTCAGTCCCGTCAAGTATGGCTACTGAAGTTCTGTTGCTGCGTATAATGTTTGGGTACTTGCCGAAGTATTGCTCAAAATACCGGGCTGTGTTGTTGCTGCCGGTGGCAATATAGGCATCGCAGCCATTGAGCCGCTCAGCGATAGTTATTTGCCCGGCAAGCGCCGGTGCAGCAGCCAGCAGCCATTCCACAAGGTGCTTGGGAAGAATTTCGTCCTTTGATGATAGTTTCAGCAACAGATTATGTCCGGATACAAAGCCACACAAAAAATCGTGAAAGCCCACTAACGGTATATTTCCTGCCATCACAATCCCCACTGTTTTGGTACTGGCAGGTAATGGGTAAGTATCAATCCATTGTTGTAGTTTGTCTTTTTGCAGGTACTCATGAGCTATATTGGCTATTGCCCGTTCTATATGCTCTGAAGTAAACCATGCATTGGCATGACCGGCATCTTCTTTAGCTACTTGCCATGCCTCATTGCCAGATAACATATAGTTACCCATTGCAGTCAGCAGGTCAATTCTTTCGGATAATGATACTTTATCTGTCATAATATTTACTAATTGCTTTAACTATACAAATATCGGTGCAGTATTTCGCATGAAGTTGTAACTTTGCGCCGACAAAATTATAATAAATCAAGACTGATTATGGCTATTAAAATAACCGATGAATGTATTAACTGCGGTGCATGCGAACCAGAATGTCCGAATAATGCTATATATGAAGGCGGTGTAGAATGGGCAATTACAGATGGCACATCTGTTACCGGCCCTTACAAACTAATGGATGGTACAACAACAGATGCTGCCACGCTTCACAAACCGGTTTCTGACGACACCTACTATATTACTGCCAATAAATGCACTGAATGTCAGGGGTTTCATGACGAGCCGCAGTGTGCTGCTGTGTGTCCGGTAGACTGCTGTGTACCCGACGAGATGTACCGGGAAACAGTAGAAGAGCTGATGGCTAAAAAAGCAATGCTACACTTATAAAACAACACCTCTTATCAAAAAGAGCGGCTGCTCAGCACAGCTGTGCAACCGCTCTTTTCACTATTTTTAGTCCACTTTTGGCATACCTGTTTTCCGCCAGGTTTTGTCTTTTGTTGCCACTATTGCGTCCATAGCCTCGGCTATGTCTGTCAGAAATTCCGGACCAAAACCCGACGTATAAATATTCTTTTTCCGGTCTTTGTATCTCATAGTGAAATTGAGCCCGGGAAGGTCTGCAATAAGGCTTTCGTACATTTCACGGCATGTATCTGCTCTGTATTTCACAAACATATCCATTATCTCCTTAGCCTTAGCCTTACCGATATTCTTTTTGAAGATACCGGTATCTGCTGTAAAACGGATAGCAGTATAGGTAACGGAACCGTTACGGTCTATTTCAATTTTGTAGTCGGGACATGTTCCAAAACATACAGTGCGGTGCATTCCTACAGACACAATTTCGTTTGTCGCTTTTGATTTCTTTTTTTGCTTTGCCATCTTAGCGAAAGATGCAGACGCTGCAATCAGCAACAAAAAAAGCAAAGTGAGTTTCTTCATTTTATTTAATTTACGTGCTCAAAGATAGCTTGATAAGGAACGATGACAAAATATGTTATCATTCAATAAAAAACCGACATAGATAAGCAAGAGATAGATGCACCCTGTACCCGAACATGAAGAACTATACTACCTGATGGCATTGAGCTTTGTACCGGGCATAGGTACAAAAACCGGCAGGGCACTCCTGGAGCGGTTTGGCACTGCAGCAAATGTTTTCAAAACACCCCTGAAAGAGCTGAAAAATGCCGAAGGAATAGGTGAGGTGAAAGTAAAAGGATTTAAAAGTGAAGAGATACTCAAACGCGCAGAACAGGAACTGAACTTTGTACTCAAAAACGACATCCAGGTACTGAGTTTTAAAGGAAACTACCCCAAACGGCTCAGCAACTGCTCTGACGCTCCTCTGCTGCTCTACAGCAAAGGAAATTTTAATGCCGAAGCCGCTAAGATAGTGGCAATAGTAGGCACCCGCAAAAACACAGATTATGGGCATAAATTGTGCGAGGAACTGGTAGAAAACCTGCAATCGCTGGACAATCTGCTGGTAGTGAGTGGTCTGGCACTGGGCATAGATGCTATAGCCCATAAAAAATGCGTGCAACTAGGCATACCTACTCTAGGCGTATTGGGTCATGGGCTAGACCGCATCTACCCCTACATACACAAGTCGCTGGCAGCGCAAATGGTGGAAAACGGGGGTGGCATAATGGCCGAGTATCCATCTGAAACATTGCCTGACAGAAGCAACTTTCCCATGCGTAACCGCATAGTAGCGGGCATGAGCGATGTAACGATTGTAGTAGAAAGTCATATAGCCGGTGGCGCACTGATAACAGCCACCATGGCAGCAGGATACAACAGAGAAGTAGCTGCATATCCGGGAAGGGTAAATGACAGCCGCAGCGCCGGATGCAATGAGCTGATACGCACCAATGTGGCTGCCATGATAACCAATACCGAAGACCTGGTGCAATTGATGAACTGGGACAAGGACAAAAAACCGCGTGCTGTACAAAAACAACTGTTCATCAACCTGACACCCGACGAGCAAAAGATTATAGACCTGCTGCAAACACGGGATAACGTACATTCCGATGAACTCTTTCATCACTGCGGCCTTGCCAGCTCTCTACTGGCAGCTACCCTGCTGCAACTTGAAATGCAGGGACTTATAAAATCATTGCCGGGTAAGTATTACCGGATGTATTAGTTCCTGCAGAGCAATTATTTCTTTTGCATTGTGGGACCACCGCTGAAAAAGAACAGCGATGTAAACACGGCATAAAACAAGACACCATGTTGCCGTGCCAGTAATGTTTCGGTAAAGAATGTAACCGATAAAATAACGAGCAGATACATATAGAGCACATTAGCGGTCATTATTACCCTTCGAAACTGAACAAATAAAACAACAAGTAATAGCACGATGCCGATGATACCAAATGACAACCATTCAGAGAAAAACTGATTATGAGGGTCGAAGTAACCCACCGGATAACCACGATAAAGGGAATGAAAAAAATACCGTTGATGTAGCAAATCGAGCACCCTGCCCGGCCCTACGCCAGCGAGCCAGTAGTGTTTTACCATACTCACATCTGTATCCCACAAAAGTCTGCGGGTACTTACCGAGTTGTGGAGTATATTCTCTTCGGTTGTGCCGCCAAACAACCCCAACATCTCTGCTGCCCGCTGCCTGAAAAAAGGTATAAAAAAATAGGCTCCGGTAATAATAGCCATAAAAGACACAAAAACACCCCTGTATTTGTGTAGTATGGCCCTCTGTGAGTACATATAGTGAACTGCTATCAACGCCAGTGCTATCAGTGGCGACTTGGCAAACAAAGACAGCATAAACAATAGAAGGGAATAAAAAATCGCATACTTCAGCAATTTATCTCGGACGGTAACTGCAGTAGTATAAAGCATAGTGATACAAACCGCAAATGCCAAATATACGCTCATGTACGTAGGGTGCACCCCCGTAAATGTCTCGAATATAACCCGATAACGCACATGCGATAATAAGGCTCCACCACCGTCTTTTATGAAATGATGATAAGCAAAATCAGCATTGCCCGCTATACACACTGCGATACAGGCATACACAAAGTACATAGCCTGGCCAGCTATCAGCTCCCTGTACCTCTGAGCAGTAATCGCAAAAACAAAGGGCAGCAAGAAGTAAGCGGCTTTACGCTCGCAGAGTGTAAGTACAAAACCACGAAAAGGAGCGGGTGTAAGTGGCACTGCAAACAGGTAGAGCAAATAACCACTGCCCAGCAGCAGTGCCCACCAGTAATTGGATTTGGGTGCCCATTCTTTTGTCACAATAGTGCGAACAACAAAATATACACAGGTACCTATAGCTACCAGCACCTGTATACGCACCGGCATCAGGAAACACATCATCAGTAGACGGGCTGCTAAGAGGTCTGCTTTTTGTATGGCATTCATATTGCGGGTGGTACGCTGAAAGTAATTATTGGAGAAAAGTACAAGAAAAAATTTATGAAAACACCATGATTCACATCAGAAGTCTGTACCCAATGCAAAGTACACCATAGGTTTGCGGTCTCCTTCTATATTCCAGGCCATATCCAACCTTACAAAATACCCAAGTAGCGATGTACGCAACCCGCCACCATAGCCCACCGCCAGCCCTGAGCTACCCGGTATAGACACCACCAGATTCACATTGTTCAGCCCGCCTATGGTGCCGCCCTGCGGGAAAATATAGGTGTTGGTCATATTATCTTCGTTTGGGAGAAACCCACGCCACGCTGTACCTGCATCGGTAAATGCTATTACCTGAAGATTCTTCAGAATTGCTGATTGCACCGGACGCTTTACAAAAGTAGTCACAACAGGCAATCTGAATTCTGTGCTGAACACAGCAAAATTATTGCCGGTGCGTGCATACTGCCTGTAGCCACGCAGTGATGTGGCTAGTGCCTGAAAACCATAATTGGGTGCAGGACGCTGATTACCGTTAGGTGCTGTTTGCGGAAAAATCCAGTTGTCTACCCCACCCATCAGGTACTGTACCATACTGCTGCCATCAGAGTGAGCATAGGCAAGCCTGTTGGCAACAATAAAGTTTTTATACAGTTTCTGATAGTTGCGAAAATCGAAACCTATATTATAACAGCTTTTGTTGCCATTGTTCAGCCCATACATGTACTCGGTATACACCTTGTACCTTGTTCCGTTGAGTATATTGGTAGCCGGGCTTATGGTATTGTCAAACACATACTCCAGCCTGCTTACCGATGTATAGGCTACTGATTTCGGGAAATCGTAAGCAAGACTCAGGGTATCGGTTACTTTCTGAATAAACTTATCTTCCCGCACTCCTGTATGGAAGCGCACACTCCGTAGACGATCGACAGGACGGCTGAAATCGGCTTGCAGCAGATTGGTTATGGTCTTGAAAAGTTGGGGTTGGGTGTATACAACCGCCCCACTGGGAGCAATATAGTCCACATCATTGTACTCCTTGTTTTGTCTGCGCAAAAAAAGCAATCCCCAGTCTACCTTGCGGGTAAAATTCTGATATTGCAGAAAATAAGTAGAATAAGACACATTGATAGGCAACTGAAAACCGACAGTGATCCGCTGGTTCTCCAAAATCTCATTCAGGCTGATGCTTGCCAACCCTCCGGGTATGGGGTTGTTGAATTTACCATTATTTGCAGCAATAGACTGATACTGATTAAATAAAATACTGTTGTCCACTTTTATAGAAAGATAGTCTGGCTTGAAGCTATATCTGTAAGAGGCGGGCTTCATCTTCAGGTAGGCACTATCTGTTATCTCTGTAAGTACAGAGCTGTCTGCAGGTGCGGCCACATCATTTTCGTTATCTGCTACATCATCAGCCTTACGTCTCGATCGTTTCCTGGGCTGCACATCATTGTCTGAAAACTCCGACTGGAATACGTTTCCCCCTTTTATATCCAGTCTGTTATTCACTTCATCATCAGTAGCATACCTGCCCGATGCGCTGCTAACAGGCACTCTGCCCGGTATTTTGGCCTTCTGTGGCACTACTACAGGATCCTGCCTTTCTACCGAAAGCAAGGTAGGGCGCAATGACTTGGCTCCTCCTGAGTCATCAGGCAGAACCAGATCGTGAAAGTACACCATGTACTTGTCTTTCTGCTGCACCACATCGGCTACATCTGCCGTAGCAGGGTTGTACTGGTGGCTGAGTATACTGGTAGAATAGTTGGTAACCGGCATTGCATAGGCAGAATCTCTGTTACCCACTCCCCTGCCAAACATCACTACATACTTGTTGTTGATACCATTGCTGTCGTGCAGGTAGGCAAAGTGGTCTGGACCATATTGCACCGGCTGTGTTATCCGGCCTTTCTTCACATCAGAGCATTGCAACAGTTCGCTGCTGCCGGTTACTGTATTGTGGAAAAACACATTGAGCGGTCCTGCCGGCAATTCATTTACACCCACCGGCACATTCATATTGGGCTTAGGCCGGTTCGACAAAAACAATATGCCGGTGCGGGAGCCCCCACTTATAAACTGTGGCGAGAGGTCGTCCCACACATCATCGGTAATGTTTGTCATCTTAGAGCCCCTGATAGTAAACGTATACAGGTCGGTCTGGCTCTTCTTGATGGCTGAGAAAACAAGTTTGTCATCGTCCTGCATAAATGCCATAGACAATACCCGGTCGAACCGGTTTTTAGGGATTTTATAATTTTCTAAACGTCCTTTTTTGTTGTTATAAATACGCAGTTTGGTCTCTGAACCCTTGCGATACAGTATCGCCAACTTGTTGCCGGTAGCAGACCATGCAATCATGGGATAGTTGGGGTCTATCTGTTCCGTCAGGTCTTTCTGACCACCCTCCAGCAGCGTAGTGACCGTTTGACTGCCGGCGATCTTCTGTGTATACACTGTATACAAGCCGTTTTTCCAGGCGACTTAAGAAACCTCTGTAGCTCCCGGCGACACCTTTATGCTTCTCAGCACTCTATTAGCCTTCGGAACCTTCAGTGCTATCACGCCGCTGCTGCTATCCGGTTTTTGCTGATGCAGGGCATCGAGCCTGTAGGCTCCCTTGTAAAAGCTGATACACGAATCGTAAGCCTTGGTTACCTTCATATCCAGGTTAGACTTTTCCTTCATTGCCTTATTCAGGCTGGTCTTCTGCTGCATGCTGTATAGCAGGCTCTTCACTGTATTGTTGCTGTACTGGGTAGATACAAACTTCCAGAAAGCCTTGCCCGCAAGTTCGGGGTACTGCTCTGCCAGCTCGTAAAATCCGGTCTTGGGCCGTGCATCCAGTATCCCTTTCCACTCACTGTTGCTTTTTTCGTCCCACCCATCTACCAGAAAAGCTATATAACCTTCTGTAACCCACTGAGGCAGATTGAGCAGTAGTGCATTCTTAACCATTTTTTTGAAGCTCTCTCCAAAAATCATACGCTGCATGACCACCGTTGCCATGCCCGACCGTATTTGCCGGCGCAAATCGGCATGGGCTCCCGTGAAGTACACTACCAGCTTATCATCTACTATCTTCAGCGAACCAGCCTTGGTATTGCCCAGTGTCGGCGACTCTTCTTTCAGACCTACGTTAGATTGACGGTACTCGTCATAAGAATTGTAAAGAATAATGTTGAACCGTTGCGGAAACTGACCGCCTAGTTTTCTTTCTATAATAGATATATCAAATTCCGCTTCCTCTGCTACATATCTGCCCAGTTGCCTGCCTGCTTTGTCATAATGATATACCCGGAAATGCCGCGTATCAAAAAACTTCCATTCAAACTTGCGCTCCTGTATTCTGTTTTGTCCAAAGACTTCTATATTCGACTGCGCCACGGCCACCATTGGCAGCCCTGCGACCACCAAAGCCACACATGCTAACAGAATTTTATTAAGACACAATTTCATCATCTTCCACCATTCTTTTTTGTGCAATAAGGTTCATTTTCAATAGCTAAACAACGCCATAACTACTATTGGTTCCTGAATCAAAAAAAATCTTCTCCCAAAAAGCATACAGGCTTTCTCTTCTTAAAAAAACCCTTAGCGTCTTCGCGCCTTTGTGGTGAAAATCTTCGAATCAACCCATGTTATTGCTACATTTGCACTACAAATTACAGAAAATATACCATTCCTATATGTTAAATGTCCACTTTTTCACCTTCAATGCTTTCTCCGAAAATACCTACATCATCAGCAACCACAAAAAACAATGCTGGATAGTAGACCCCGGTATGTATGAACAACGTGAAACCGATGAATTTATTTCATTTATAGAGAAACATCAGCTACAGCCACAGTCTATCATCAATACCCATGCCCACCTCGACCATATATTCGGGGTGCAGGCCCTCATAGACAAGTACGGTATTCCATTTGGTATACATGAGCTGGAGTTACCGGTACTGGCACGTGGGGCAGATACCGCAGCTATGTTTGGCATCAGATTTGGCAATCTGCCTAAGGCGGATTTTTTCATAGACCATGGGCAGCCTTTGCAACTGGGCGATGATATGGTATCTGTATTCCTTACTCCGGGGCACTCTCCGGGCAGTATATCTTTTTATAATGCCGATGGAAAATGGGTAATAGCCGGTGATGTACTGTTTAACGGCAGTATCGGCCGCACAGACTTGCCAGGTGGCAACTTCGATACGTTAATCGACTCAATACGCACATATCTGTTTACCCTGCCAGATGATACTACCGTGCTATCAGGTCATGGCTCAGAAACCACCATAGGCGATGAAAAGAAATACAATCCTTTTCTGAAAGGATAACGATTCTTTACTCAGCCGGAACCATCTTTACACTATCCAGCTTACCATTGGTGTAGTACTCCAGCCTGCGGAATTTAGGTCTGTTGATGTCTGTGGGCAGCATTGCACTATACAAGTTGTAATCGGGCAGGGAGGTGATTCTTTTATTTAGCCAATAAGCAGCACTAAGATACTTAGGCTGCGGATAATAAATGAACAGACAGGTGCCATCCTTTATGGTATTAATAATGGGCTCTGCCAGTACTATGGGCACCGCAGGGCAACCCCAGCTACGGCCCAGCCGCTGATTGTCGCAAATGAAGTTTTCGCATACATACTCAGCACCGTGTACCACTATATCACGCTCCATAGCAGCATCGTTGAAGCCCTGATCCATACCCTGCAGCCGCAGCGACAAGCCATGCTCACCTATATAAGTATTTGTGGTAACATAAAATCCCAGGCTGCTTTGGTGAGAGTTGACCTTGTTTGAAAACTCTACCGCACAGTCTTCTCCTGTAGACTGCCCATGTGCCACAAAAGTATTGTATAAAACCTTTTTCGCCGCGAGGTCTATTATCCACAACCGTTCTACTGTAGACGGCTGGTTGAAGTCGCATATAGAAATGATCTCGCGCTCATTGGTGAGCTTGCCTGAGTTTTTCAGGTTCATATAACCATACATAGCCCTGTTGAATACTATATAAGACAGCCGGTCGTGTGTTGAGAAATCGACCTGCTTGTAGAGGGCAGATATGTATGCCTCTACCCTTGCAGCCTCGCTCATAGTGTTGGCCTCTGTTGCCTTCACTATTTTGTACGATACGGCCGCCATGAAGTAGATCGACATGCATACCAACAGCTTGTAATATGGTTTTATTCTTTTCAGCAAAAAAGCCCGATTTTGTTATTCCAAAGATAAGAAAAAACTGAGAGGAATTTGGGACTATAGGGAAACGCTAACAAATGGGTAATTTGTGGAGAGGATTAAATGGGTAACCGGATAAATGGGTAAAAGGTATGTGGAATTTGAAATTTGTCCCGATAGCGATCGGGATGGAATTTGGAATTTAAACAGCTCCCAGCAACAGCGCTGCTATCGTAAACACGGCAAACACCACACTGGCAATGCCATTGGTATTTGCAAATGCTATTCCTACCTTGCTCAGATCGTTGGGCTTCACCAGCAGGTGCTGATAGATGAGCAACCCTATATAAACCGCAGCTCCTACCCAGTACAAAACGTGCAAATGCCCGGCAAAACCAGCCCCTATCACAAATCCTGCCGAGAGCACATGTAGCAGCGAAGACACCAGCAGCGAATTGCGGATACCCAGCGCTGCAGGTATAGAATGTAATTTGTGATTGCGGTCAAACGCCTCGTCCTGCAGCGCATATATAATATCAAATCCGGCAACCCAGGTAAGCACCGAAAAAGAAAAGAGCAGCGGCAGCAGTGCAAACTGCCCCGTAACTGCTATATATGCCCCTATAGGCGACAACGACAACCCCACACCCAGCACTAGATGGCATAGTGCAGTAAACCGCTTGGTGTAACTATAAAACAACACCACAAACAAGGCTATAAACGACAGCCGGAAACAGGCATCGTTGATAAACCAGGTGGTAACAACAAACAATATACAATTGAGGATGGTAAATATCAGTGCATTTTGGGGCGATACTATGCCTGCCGGAATCTCGCGCAGGGCAGTTCGCGGATTCAGTGCATCAAACTGGCGATCAAGATACCTATTGAACGACATTGCAGCACTACGTGCAAAAACCATACACAGCAGCATCTTCACAAACAATGGCCACTGAAAAGGATTCTCTATCCCTGCCCTGTCTAGTTCTATTACTCCGGCAGTAAAGCCAATTAACGCAAACGGCAATGCAAATATCGTATGGCTAAACTTGACCAGCGAAAGATAGTGGCGTATACGTGTAAGTGGTGAGGTTGCTACGCTGCCCATCGGTTTTAGTTTATATCGGCCTCTATTCCAATGGATGTAGCCTCTGGCAAGCTATTGGCGTGTACAATAATATTCTTCTGCTGGTGACCCGATTTACCGGCAGTATTAAACACCACCGTTATTTCGCCATCATTATCAGGTGCTATTGGTTGTTCGGGATAGTTGGGTACGGTGCAACCACAGGTTACATCGGTCTTGGCTATCATAAGCGGATAAAACCCCGTATTCTTGAATCGGAAGGTATGTTTTAATATTTTACCGGAAGGCTGCTTACCAAAGCTATACTTAGTTTCATAAAACTGAATGGTAGTCTTGGGCATCTCTGCCACCCGCTGGCTGCGGGTACGAGTCTGCTCCGGAAATATCTCGCCATGGTATATCTGGCCGTCTTTGCTGTAAAAAGTACCTTCGCCTCCACCTCTGAACCTTCTGAAAAGTGCATTTCGGCTTACCCCGGTCAATTCTATAATTACTAAAGTAAATACAGAAAGAGTAAGTACAGTAAGCATTATGGCCCGGTAGTTTTTTTCCATCAGTCTGGTAGATAATTAAGATCGCAAAGATAAGTATAATAGCATACTGACATCCCGCTTCCTCCAAAATGAAGGCACTTACATACAACCTTAACAAATAATAACAAAAAAAAGGATAAAAAAACACATCAGCGCACTATAGAAAACTTGCTGTAATACCGACATACCCCACTTTGCAACATGCAGATATACACACCTGCAGCCAGATTCCCGACCGACAATGTTGTTTGCCCTGGTATAGCAGGGAGGAGAGTTGACGTGCATTGTCTGCCTGCCATATCTATTATTTTCAACTGCACCTCTCCTTCAGGTATTCCTGTCCACGAAACAGAAAGGTAATTGTTGGCAGGGTTGGGGTAAATAACCACCTTGCATTCCTTGCTCACATCGGGCGTATTGGCCACATATATTTTGCGTTTATAAAACTCCAGCCCACCCCTTACGCTACCTTTTATCAGCGAATAGCTGCCACTGCCATCTATATCGCCCACCGTTATAGAAGAGCGGCGGTTACCATAAATACCAAAAAAGGTTGCTGGATGATTGTAGATATTAAAAGTGGTATCTATGTAGGAGTACTGCCCGTCCAGCATAGTGTAGCTAGCAGTGGTATCGCCCGTCTGAAAACCTGTAAATCTGTAAATGTTGCCGGAATTGCTGCCCATAAGCAGGTAGTCAGTGTCGCTAGGGTCGATTTTTCCTATAAAAGGAGTAGCATAATTGCCGAAATTTTGCAAAGGGTCAGACTTTGCATCTCCCAACTTCAGATTCACCAGTTTCAGGTTTATAACACCTGCAGTAGTGCTCTCGTTTCTGTAATACTGAATGAACCCATATACATTACCTATTATCAGGTCTTTCCTACCGTCTTTATCTATATCGTAGATAAATGGGGCTGCGTTTCCATCCACATTTATCACCGCACCCGTCTGGTCTTTGAGCTCCAGCTGATTCAGTTGCCAGTCGGGCTGCACAGTTTCGCTGCCTGCCATATTTTTGAAATAAGAAAGCGTACCATTGGTATGCCCTACTACCAGATCTGATTTTCCATCGTTATCTACATCGCCTGCAGCGGGTGCCGCCCCTTCGAAATTATGTATACTCATATTTATGAAGTCGGTAGACTGAAGCGCAAATGAGCCATTGCCCGGTGTGCTGGTATTTTTGTACATAGACATACGGCTTCTGAGCAATCCTGATGACTGACGGTAACCATCTGACCCAACTAATAAATCCAATTTGCCATCTTTATCATAGTCGAATAATAAAGGATAACTGGCAGTACCCAAATCTATGCTTTTGTCCACTAGGAACGAATCGGATTGAAATTGCCAGTCAGGCGCACCCGCTGTAGAGTTGTTTTTATAATACCATATATTCTTATAGTTCTCAGAGCTGCTGCCTGCATTGGGCGCTATCAGCAGATCCTTTTTGCCATCATTATTAGCATCTATGTTGAATGCTGCCGGCCACGTAGGCAATACTACCTTTTTACCGCCCGTTTGCCATAGAGTATCCTGTTGAACCATAGTATCTACCGGGTATGCATTTTCTACTTTGCCGTTCTTAAGAAATGTCATTTCGCTGAACGAAACATTACCGTCCAGATAGTCTATGTCGCCATCCATATCCCAATCGAACAGGCAAACAGAATTGCCGGAATGGGTCACTTTACTTGCCGGCCTTGATAAACCTGCATTGTTGCACGAGTACCCCAGCTGGTGCTCCCGGTTGAACCCCTGATATACCTTGCCCCAGCAACGGTCTTTTAGCTTGATACGAATACTGTCGCATGGCAAACCATCTTCTATCCGCATATTGCGATAGTAATACATGTACCCTCCGGTAATGTAGTAAGAAACCAGGTCGATGTCGCCATCACCATCCACGTCTTCAATGGCGGGTATATCTCCCGGGTTCACGTAGGCATTAGCTGCGCCACCTGCGAAGGCATCGTTGTGATAAAAAAGGTTGGTGTAAAATGAAAAGCACAATTCATTACCGGCATTGTAATACCCCTTGTAAACCGAGAAACCATCTGTGCCCCGATCAAAGAGGTCGGCAATACCATCGCAGTTATAATCCTTCAGCAGCATATAGCTATACGCAGGCGGAAAATTGAGCGCATACTTCGGTGCAAACTTATATCTGGGCATACCACCCACCATTCCCGTATTCAGGAGGGTTGTTACCCCGAGACCTGTCTCGAATAACACCAAATCAGGCAACCCATCGCGGTTAAGGTCGGCCTGAGATATCTGCGGATTATTGAAACCACCACACCATGCCAGCGGCATGGGGTTGCCATAGGCAGTTACCTTCACTGTAGTATCGTGCTGGTAAAACTCCTGTGCACTTGCCATAACAGGTACCATTACAATACCTGCTGATACACACACCTTTTGAAATAGATTCATAGAAAAAACTAATACCTAAAGTTACTGGAAAAAATTGTAACATCAGCCAATAAAGTATTGTAAAACAGGTTGCAAGACAACTATTGTACACGAAACAAATACAATCATTAACTACAGGTAAATGAAGTTATTGTTCATATTTTTTCAAAGGCGAATCCGGCTCTTTCAGGAAGTGCTTGTACACCATGTTATCTGCAAGCGAGGGCAATAGCTTGTTGAGCCATACTGCCAGCTTGCCCTGTGTGGTCATTACTATACTGCGTTTTCTGGCAGCTACTGCATCCAGTATTATCGCGGCGCACTGCGCTGCACTCATTAGTTTACTTTCATCCAGCGGGGTTTCTGCCTGAGTACCGCCATCTGCCACACGGGCCACATTGCGGATATTAGATGCGGTGAAGCCTGGCGATACCCACATAACATGTGTGCCGGTATGCAACAATTCTGTACGCAACGACTCCAGAAAACCCTGCATGGCAAACTTGGATGCTGAATACCCGGTACGTCCCGGCAAGCCCCGGTAGCCGGCAATGGATGATATACCTACTACCACACCCTTATTCTTCATGATGGCAGGCAGCGCGCGCTTGGTACAATATACAGTGCCCCAGAAGTTTATATCCATCAGTTCCCTGATAACGCTCAGGTCTGCCTCTTCAAACAATGCACGCATACTGATACCCGCATTATTGATGAGCACATCTACCCCACCCCATTTATTTATCACCGCATCTATAAAGGTATTGCAATCAGCCTCCCGGCTCACATCGGCCTGGCAACAAAGCAGATTGGCAGATGGTGAAAACAATGCCTGCAGCTTATCCAGATTTCGGGCACACACAGCCACTCTGGCACCCTGTGCCAATGCTGCATCGGCAAGCGCCTTACCTATGCCTGATGAACCACCTGTGATAACTACTACTTTATTTTGAAGCGATGCCATGATATGTAGAAGGCAAAGATAAGATTATGGAGGGTATAAGCGCAATAGCTGATGGGTGTTCTGAACTTACGAGAGCCCAAAGTAAGATGAAAGAATGTCTAACAATGTGGTTGTAATTAATCGTAAACATCCTTTCTATGACCTAATGTAATTACATCAACAATTAATTCATTATCAATAATGTCATAGATCACTCTGTAGCTACCTATTCTGATTCGGTAACTATTTCTACCTTTCAATTTTTTGAAGCCCGCCGGGCGAGGGTTTATGGAAAGTGCTGCGATAGCATTCTTAACACCAGTGTAAAACGGCTCGTTTATCTTTTCTAACTCTTTAACCGCATTTCTGCTAAATAGTATAGAATAAACCATTACTTAGCTTTATTACGTTTAGATTCAATCATGTTAAAAACTTCTTCCATCGGTATGCGCTCACCTGTATCATTTTTTTTCGCCTCATCATACAGACGTACATCTTCTATATCTTCAATTTGATCCATTATGTTTCTGAATTCCGAAATCGGCAATACTACCAGTTTTTCACCGGCACTATCTGTTATATATTGTGGATGTACAGTAATCATAATTCTAATTTTAACGTGTCAAACTAAAAAACAAAGATACGAATAAAGCAGATTTTTCATGGAAGTAATAGATCTGGTGGAGCTAAGAGATATTTCTGTAAACATTGTTAATAAACACTTAGCAAACCCGAGGTTGTAAACTATCTAAAGCGATTTTCTAATCTTGATGCCCCGCATCGTCATGGAATACTGTTAGCATACTCTCTACCCCTGCAACTCACACGCATATTTATCTTATTTTTTTCCTTAAAATAATCGTTCTTTTCTTTACATTGTAGCCTCAATCTATCGAATTCATGAGTGCGCAATTAGGAATAGGATCAAGGGTAGACCATCCACATTTCGGTAAAGGGGTGGTAGTAGATACAGCTATGGAGTTTTATATTATCTGGTTCAAGTCGCAGCAAGGTACCAAAAGCATCAGCAAAGACTATCCGGACCTGAAAACACTGGTAGCAGCTGAGGGTGAGGGCGGTAGCGACACCATAACCATAGCCGACATAGAGCAGGCTCTAAGCAACATACTGGACCAGCGACTGCACGACACCCAAATGGTACCAATAGGTCCACGCTGGCGGCGGGGCAATATGATTTTGAAACCCGGCGACCCTACATTGCAATCTAAAGAAGTACCCATAGAAACCTTCTTTCACAAGATAGTGATGGTGCGCGACCGGCTGCGTGTTATGGAGCAAAAAATAAACGCACACAAGGTGATGGAGGACGATGAAAAGGTAGAACTGCAACAATACATCACTGCTATATATGGCTCTCTTACCACATTCAATGTGCTGTTCAAAGAAACCATTCACCAGTTTAAAGGAGCGGCAGGAAAAGACTAAATTCTGTAAATATTGAACTATAAAAAATGAAATCAAAGCTACTCACTATCGCAGCTATCTGCTGTGTATCGGTATCTCAGGCGCAAGACTCACTGATGTTTCGCAAAATATCTGATGAGGTAATGTTGCACAGTACCTGCTACGAAAATCTGCGTGTTCTCTGCAAAACTGTTGGACACCGGCTCAGTGGCACACCGGCAGCAGCCAAGGCTGTAAAATGGGGCGAGCAGGCTATGAAAGATGCCGGGGCCGACAAGGTGTGGCTACAACCCGTAAATGTACCCCGCTGGCACAGAGGTAAGGAATCGCTGGAGCTGAAGCTGGGCAAAGAATACAAAAGCGTACCTGTGCTCTCACTGGGCAACAGCCAGGGTACAGACGGCAAACCACTGGAGGCAGCTGTAGTTATGGTCTACAGCTTCGACGAATATAAAACACTGCCCGAAAAGGAGGTGAAAGGGAAAATCGTGTTCTTCAACTACCGCTTCAGGCAGGATTTCGTGAACAGCTTCGAAGGATACAGCGATGCAGTTATGTACCGGTGGAACAGTCCGAATGTAGCTGCCCGGCGGGGCGCTGCGGGTGTTATCATCCGCTCTATGTCTACCGGTATGGACGACTACCCGCACACAGGTAGTATGCACTACGACGACTCTGTAAAGAAATTACCCGAAATGGCCATTGGCAATCTGACCGCCGATGCACTGGAAGCCGCATGCAAAAAAGGCAGCGTACTGGCGCGCATGACCTCTGAGTGCCACATGAAAGAGGGTTTGGCCCCGTCCTTCAATGTCATCGGTGAAATAAAAGGAACCGAAAATCCTGAGCGCATAATTACCGTGGGCGGCCATCTGGACTCCTGGGATGCCGGCGAAGGCGCACACGATGATGGTGCTGGCTGCGTGCAGTCTATAGAAGTGATAAGGGCGTTTAAGGCTATGGGCTTCAAACCCCGCTATACTATACGGGCCGTTTTGTTTATGAACGAGGAGAATGGCAATAAGGGTGGCATGGCATACTCAGACTCTGCTATTTCAAAAAAGGAAAACCATATTCTAGCAATAGAGAGTGACGCCGGAGGCTTCTCTCCGCGAGGTATAGGGCTGGACATGCCCGAAGCACAAAAAAACCAGATACGCAAATATGCGCCACTCTTCCTGCCCTACAATGTCTATGACTTTGAGAAAGAAGAAGGCGGTGTAGACATAAGCCCCATTCACAACAAACTAAAAGTACCCGCAGCAGGCCTTATACCCGACTCTCAACGATACTTCGATTACCACCACACCGATAACGATGTATTTGAAATGGTAAACCACCGGGAGTTGAAGTTAGGCGCAGTTACTTTGGCTCAACTCATTTATCTGGTCTGTGAGCATGGATTGGATTAATAACATCAATACCCCCTTATCTACTCGGACATGCAGTGGCATTGCGATTGTAGGAGCTAGTTATTCCAACTTAACTTAAGCAAGCCCAGAGGGCTTGAATATGGATAGCCGCCGGCGCAACCGGCGGAACAAGAATAGTAGACACCAACCCTGAAATGGGTTGAACGCTGATGCGCTATACGAAAACTCCATACCTTACTGACATGCCTGTTATGGGTTGAAGGGAGTTCGTGATATAAAAAAATCCCCCCTGCAATAGCAGAGGGGAATATAAAAAGGACTTTAATTATTACTTAGTTTAGCTCACCCAGTTTGGCAAGTTCTTTATCCATATCGCGCGCCTGCTGGCTACGCGGGTATTCATCGCGCAAGCGCTTGAATGTTTCCTTTGCCTCATTAGCTTGTCCGGCTGTTTGGTAAGCCAGACCCAAATGATACAAATACATTGGAGTAACTAATTCATCTTCCTTATTAGAAGTAGCTTTCTTGAAGCACTCAATTGCTTTTGCCGCATTACCCGACTCCATATAAGCAAGCCCCATAGCACCGTCGGCCTGACTACCCAGCATGGTACCTTTGCCATCAAATGCACCTAATGACGTAATTGCTTTTGCATAGTCACCCATTTTCAAATAGCAAATACCTTCGTAGTAATGAGAAAGATTGCCTGCCTTTGTACCGCTGTATTTTTGTGCAAGTTTGGTGAAACCCATGTTTTTGCCGTCACCGTTTAGTGCCATATTCAATGAGTCTGCCTGAAAGGCAGTCTGAGCCCAGAACATAGCAGAACCCGCTTTTTCATCATTAGGCTCTTTATACATTTTTATGTATCCAAAATAACCTACAACTATTACGAGTATTGCTGTAGTAGCAGTAGAAAGCATCTTTTTGTTTTTCTCATAAAACACCTGCACATTATCGAGCGGGTTGGTATCGGGATATACGTTTTCTGGTGGTGGTGCTCCCGGGGTATTTCTTGCTGAATTTGCCATAATAGTTTTAAGTGGTTATAACTGATTTTATATTTTTGTGTTTAGTGGGAATTGGATATGAAACTGACTAGTCTGTAATATACGGATAATCATCTTCCACATATACATCCTTATACAGTTCGCTGTCGTCCGGCCAGGGGCTTTCTTCGGCAAACTGTACCGACTCGTCTACTTCCATTTTTACTTTTTCATTTATTTGCTCTATCTGCTCTTCTGTAGCATACTTGTTCTCCAGAATGGTTTTGAGCACTACATTTATCGGGTCTTTCTCCTTATACTCTTCCAGCTCTTCCTTGGTTCTGTATTTTGCCGGGTCGCTCATAGAGTGTCCGCGATAACGGTAAGTTTTTATTTCCAGAAAAGTAGGGCCACCACCTTCGCGGGCACGACGCACAGCTCGCTCTATAGCTCTGTGCACCTCTTCGCAGCTCATACCATCTACACTATCTCCGGGCATACCATAGGCATCCGCAAGGGGGTATATATCCAGCACCTTAGAGGTGCGCTCAATAGAGGTACCCATTGCATAATAGTTGTTCTCGCAGATGAAGACCACAGGCAACTGCCACAACACAGCCATATTGAATGTCTCGTGCAGCATACCCTGGCGGGCAGCACCATCACCAAACATGCAGATTGTAGCTCTGTCTGAACCATTGTACTTGTCTGCAAAAGCAATCCCTGCCCCCAGCCCTATCTGTCCTCCTACTATACCATGACCGCCAAAAAAGCGTTTTTCCTTAGAGAAGAAGTGCATACTGCCCCCCTTTCCCTTGGTGCATCCGGTGGCCTTACCATACAGTTCAGCCATGCACTCTTTCGAAGTAATGCCCTTTGCAATTGCCAATCCATGATCGCGGTAAGCAGTAATCATATTATCATCAGGGCGTATCGCCGATTGGATTCCAGCAGCTACGGCTTCCTGTCCTATATATAGATGACAAAAACCTCGTATTTTCTGCATACCATAGAGCTGCCCCGCCTTTTCCTCGAAACGGCGCAATAACAGCATGGTCTCATACCAATATAAATATTCGTCTTTTCCGAACGTAGTCTGCACTATTAATTAAATTTGTGCGAATTTATAAAATTTTTCGTTCCCGATACTCCTTTGACCAGTATAAATAAAATATCGTTGCTGCAATTCCGGAATTACAGCTCCGCAATATACGAATTTCCATCACGGGTCACCTGTATTACCGGTGCCAACGGCAGTGGCAAAACAAATTTGCTCGATGCTGTGTACTATCTGTGTTATACCAAAAGCTACTTTAGCGCCTACCAGCAACACAGCGTACAGAACGGTATGGACGGATTTCGGGTAACAGGAGTGTTCCGACGCACCGGCACAGAGGAAACAATTAGCTGTAAATGGGTGGCTGGGAAAAAGGAGATATATAAAAACAATGTAGAATACGAAAAGGTTACAGACCACATAGGTGCCTACTCGGCAGTAATTATCGCGCCAGACGATACCGAACTAATAAATGAACATAGCGAGCTGCGCCGGAAATGGGTAGACGGCATATTGGGACAGGCCGACAGAGTGTATCTGGAAAAACTATTGCACTACCAGCGCATATTGCAGCAGCGCAATGCCTGGCTGAAAATACAGGCTTACAAACCAGCAACTGATAATACCGAACTGGACTACTACAATGCATGCCTGGCTGAGGATGGCACCTATATATATGATCGACGGGTGATTTTCCTGCAGGATTTTCTACCGCTACTATCTGACTTCTACCATCGCCTCTCCGGCGGCAACGAACCTATACGGGTGGCATACAACAGCGACCTGTCACAGAAACCACTTAAAGTGTGGATGGAACAGAACCTGCAATATGACCTCCGATACCAGCGCACACTGCGCGGCGTGCACAAAGACGATTGGGAATTTATGCTCAATGGCATGTCGCTAAAACAATTCGGCTCGCAGGGACAAAAGAAAAGTTTTCTCTTTGCTCTGAAGCTCGCGCAGTATGCCTGGCTTACCAAAGCGCTACTGCACAAACCGGTGTTGCTGCTGGACGACATCTTTGAAAAGCTCGACCAAAGCCGCATGGAAGCACTGCTCAGCATTATTCGCAGCGAGGGCATAGGTCAGGTAATACTCACCGACACCCACTACCAACGCATCAAAGACGCTTTTGGAGAAGATGAAGGTGTTGGCTACATATCTCTATAGCTACCATTCACGGTCATAAACGAGTACCTGCACACATAATGCAGGCTACTCGCCCATGAAGCAATGATCCTGCTCTACTGTACTAATATTACCGGAATCATAGTGATTTTCGACTTCACTGAATTTGAAATCAGGCAGGCCGCTTCCGATTTTTGTAATACCCTTTCCGCTTTCTCCTTATCCTTTCCATCAGCTATTATCACCGTTGGCTCCAGAATCACTTCACTCATCATGAATTTTCCATCTACCTGCTCCAATTTTCCTTTCGATTTACAGCTGAATGAAGAGAATTGCAGTCTTGAGTTTTCTGCTATGGACAAAAAAGTGGTCATCAGACAACTGCTTATCGCCGCTGTAAAAAGATGCTCCGGCGACCAGATACCCGGTATACCTTTGGGAAACTCGGGCGGTGTAGCTACTTCTATACAGCTGCCCGCTTCTCTGTTTAACTCAGGAGAGCACATAACACCCTTGCGCTCGGTATTCCAATTCACATATACGTTATAATAATGCGATTCCATTCTTTTTAATATTTAGATACTATTTAGCTAATACTTTGTCTATTGACAATGGCTTAGTACAAAAAAACCAATCATAACAGGTCATTTCATCATTGCTTTCCATCCTGTCTTTTGCTACCCCGCATGAACCTGCAACAGGTACTATAACATCGTCTCCGGGCTGCCAATCTGCTGGGGTAGCTATACTATATTTATCTGCTGTCTGCAAGGCTATCAGTGCTCTTTTCAATTCATCAAAATTTCTGCCCATAGACAATGGATAATAAATCAAAGCACGTATAATCCCTGACGGGTCTATAAAGAATACCGCCCGCACCGCCTTAGTAGAACTTTCTCCCGGCTGAATCATACCATATTTTTTAGCTACTTCCATGGTTATGTCTTCAATCAAAGGAAAATTCACTTCTATGTTTTTCATTCCCTTAAATTCTATTTTCTCTTTTATGGTCCTCAACCACGCTATATGGCTATACAATCCGTCAATAGACAAACCTACCAATTGACAATTCAATGCGTTGAACTCCGGCTCCATTTGAGCAAACGTCATAAACTCTGATGTACAAACCGGCGTAAAATCGGCAGGATGACTGAATAGAATCACCCATTTCCCGTTGTAATCAGCAGGGAAATTAATTTCTCCCTGCGTGGTAACAGCTCTAAATTCAGGAGCTTTATCCCCTATTCGTGGCATTGATACTACTTGTTGTTCTGTTGTTTCCATTGTTTTTTTGATTTATGATGTGTGATAGAAAAATTATTGTTGCAGGCAGGTGTGTATTATGGCTCTATTATTATTTTTTGTTCTGCCTTTTCAGAGCTGGTTTCAACCTTTATAAAATATACACCGCCTTTGGTCAAATTTGTAATTTCTTTACTAAATGTATTTTCACCAGCTTTGAGAAATTCGAGGGTGCTCCTATCTAACAGGACTCCATTCTCATTATATATAGTAATAGTAACGGGCTCTGTTTTTTGAAGATTAAATTTCACAACGAAACTGCCTTTATTAGGATTTGGGTAAACTTGCAGTTGCAGTGTACCTGTGCTTTGCACATTTAATATATCGGCTCCGGTATTGTCATTTTTAATTAAATATACCTTAAATATCTGACTGCTTGCACTGCTTTGGGTGCCGGTATTTGTGAAAAATATATTGGCAGCGCTACTGCTTATGCCTCCGTATATATATCCTACCAGAGTAGTGTCGGCAGTGAAGTTATCAAGTTTCATGACATGATTGGTATATTGAGGCAATCCGTCGACCTCGATAAATTCAGAACCAGCCCCCAATAAAGCTGGCATTTCAACAGGCAATTTGTATTCTGCCATTATACCTGCGCTATTTCTGGTTACCCTGGCAATGGTCTTTACAAATGGAACATTATTGTCCTGTACCAATATCCCCAGACTATCAGAGTATTGGGCGATACCACCAAAAAACACCGTATGCATTTCATTTGCAGATGCACTATATAGTGGGATGTGGGCACAATGATAATGATTGTAATATTGTGCGAAGGCACCGTTTACAACATATCCTGCACTATCTATATTTACACAATTCAGAAATGGCAAATCAAACCCGACCTGAAACACTCCCGAAAATGCTGTAATACCCTCTTCGCCAGTTGGCATTATCTGAGGCACAACATTGTAGTCTCGCCTATGTAGATTAGCGGCATCTGTAATAGGTGTAAGATGGGTAACCGACAACGCTGTACCATCATCATTAATGGCAAATTTCCGAATAGAATTTGTGTATATCTGAATAAACCCTGGTCCACTGGTGGGGCCCATAGGATTATATCTACCAATAAACTTTTGACCTCCGGTCAAGTAATATGTATTACTTATCTTATTCAAATAGCCCCCTGTAACGGCAAACATCGTATCAGTAATTTGCCTGCAATAAGAACTAAAGCTACCACCACTCATAACCGCAGTTATTACGTCAGGTACTTTTAACGCGCTTAAATTGGGATAAGTAATATGATCTCCCGATGTTGCACTGTATCCATATCCTCCCAGCAGATACAGGTAGTCACCCTGTTGGTAAAATTCCATGTTGGTGGCACTGAATTGCTCCTGCATTGCTACCGGCAACGCGGAAAGTGGCGCAGACCACTTTTGTTTCGCAACTGGGTCTATTACAATTATTTGCGTATTGTGCCCAGCTACATCAAAAGCCGCAAATGGCTGCCTGCGGTGCAGCCCATCCAATCTACCTCCTACAATCAACCATTTCCCGTTGTGTTGCCCCCATGCATAAGCCTGCAGTCCACCAAGGCCGGTAATACTTAACGGCTCTATGGCAATTTGAAAGGGAGCAGTTTGAGCAATTGCTTTTGAAGTAATTGCAATAAATAGAATCATCAAAATCTTAATTGACTTCATTCTTGTTCTTTTTAATGTTAGCACTCATGGATTTTTCCATAAAACTCCATTTGCAAGATTAGGCTTAAAATAACCTAGCTAATGTGATAAATGTTACACATACGCCTGATTCATATCAACAAGAAGCAGCTTAAAAACTTTTTACAAAAATGGAATTGCCTTTAGAAAACAAACAACCCTCAGACTAGCACTAAATGTTGATACCGTCGTCTACACCCGATGCTCATCAGGTCAATTTCTAGCTGGTCAATAAATCAACAATCAGGAAGAAAGAAGGAAGCGGAATTTTCGATTTCGCTATTGGTTCTCTGCTTTCACAGACGATTGTTTTGAGTGCGTCTGCAGAAATGATTTGCCTTGCAGTGCCTGCACCAGGGTAAAGACGGCAAGCATACCGTAGATAAATGCAAAAACTACAGTGGTTTTTGTATTCTTGAGAAAATAAAAAGACAGAACCGGCAATACCTGCAATGCATGCATGCCAATAAAATGAGCGATTCTTGGGTCGCCATATTTTTTACTCCAGTTGAGAATAGGAATTGAGTCACCCCCATCCGGACCACCAATAGTATGTGTAAGCCTCGACCCCATCACAAAACCTTCAAAAGAAAACACAACAAAAAGCAATATACCCAATCTAATAGCCCATAAATAATAAGCAGGCAAAGAAGGAAATTCATTTGCAAAAAATAAATATCCCACATAGGCAGTGTATAGTGTAACCAGTGTAGCCGCTATTGCCATCATTGAATAAAGGGCAGCATACATTGGTGTACTAATATTATAATGCGAAAGTTGACCTCTTCCTGCCTGCAAAGCAATGTATCCGATCTCAAAACCCAATAATATGATAACCGACCAGTTGAACAAACTAAGATTAAAATGAGGCAGATAATAACAGTACCATGCCATTGCCCATGCAAAAAGGAATGTAGAGAATGCAAATTTGAATGGCTTGTACCAGGCACTCACATTGTACACAGTAATATTCGAAAATTTAGTTAGTACTATAAACACAATCGACAAAACGAGACACAATAAACCATAATAATATAAGGTTTCGTTTCTGGATTTCAGCTGATTAATAAACTCTATCATAATGCTGCATTTTTTTGCTCTGCCATTTTCTTTAATCCGGACAGCCAAATATCGTGTAAATTTCTAAGCTTATTCGGTTGAAATGTCTTTTCAAAAAATGTAAGCCAACCATTCTGAGACTCATCCGTAATAACTTTACAACCATTGTCGGTAGGTACTATTAGCCAAACATGATAGCCCCGGATACTCTTTTTCTTTGATTCCCAGGCCAGCACACGGGCAGGCACAAATTGTCTTATGTATGATTCAAACTTCAATCCCATTGTTTCCCATCTGAAAACAGAACCTTCTCTTAGAAAGGTGTCACTCTTATCTGCAAAAGATACGTTTTTAGCTCCCACATACCAGGATTGCCACTTCATCGCATCAATCAATATCTCCCAAACTATTGAAGGTGAAGCATTTATGTCAATTTCGTTATGAACATAAAATTTGCTCTTTGAAGGTTCATATTCTGATGGCCAGTTAATTTTTACCATGCTATCGGTTGCCTGTGCCGATACTACCGAAGGAATCAACAGCATCGTAAACATGAAATTAGCAATTGACATTACAATTTTTGTTTTAATTATAATGCAAAATTAGTCTGATACCGGGGTAGGAAACGATAACAAATGTTTACAGTTTTTCAAATATCCGATTTTTTCAGGCGGCTCAAATGAACGGCGGTTATACCCAGATACGATGCAATCATGTGCTGTGGCACACGGTTATGTATATTCGGAAAAACATCCGTAATGCTATCATATCGTTGTTTGGGAGTTCTGGCATACATGTTCTTTATCCGGTCATCCTGATAAATGAAATAAAACTCAGCTATAAGTCTACCCATCTTCTGCCCCTCCTTTAAGTGCTGATACCCCCAATCTATTGCAGCACGGGGTATCGCTACCACTTCTGTTTCTTCTACAGCCTGCAGGGAGTAAATAGATGGTTTCTTTTGGATAAAGTTGGAATAATCGGCTATAAACTGATTTTCCAGTGAAAAATGAATGGAATGTTCTACGCCTTCATTATCAGTTATCAATACCCTTATCAACCCTTTATTGATAAAAAAGATTTCGTTGGGTATATGTTCTGGTTTGCTTAAAGTTTCTTGCCGTTTGTAGGTTTTGGTAGCAGCACTCTTGAGGAAGTTATCAAGTTCCTCGTCAGAAACGTTAATCATTTGCCGCATTACCTGCCTTAATTGTTCCATAATTTTAACCAGCCTCCGCTATCAAAATTAATAAACGAATATCTGTCAGGCAACATTTTTTGCAAATAAGGGCAAGCTGTACCACAAAAATGTACTATTAAATTCACCAGGAACAGATGACGACTTACACCCAATCCTTAGGCCTGTAATATTGCATCATTTCCGCCTCCTTACTGCCCGGCTCCGGCTTGTAGTTGTAGTACCACCTGGCTCTTGGAGGCAGGCTCATAAGTATACTCTCTGTTCGGCCATTGGTCTTCAACCCAAAGAGCGTTCCCCGGTCATGAACCAGGTTGAACTCCACATACCTTCCTCTCCTTATCTCCTGCCATTCTACCTCCCGCTCAGTGTAGGGTATATCTTTCCTACGTTCCGCTATAGGCAGGTAGGCCGGCAGGAAGGAATTACCATTTGCCTGCTGAAACGCAAACAACCTTTCAGTATCCGCTTCGTCCGTTGGTCGCAGATAGTCGTAAAACACTCCCCCTATGCCCCGCATCTCATCGCCGCGGTGCTTATTGGTGAAGTAGGCATCACAATGCTTTTTGTAATCGCTATACAGGTTTTCACCAAATGGAGTAATAGCCCCCTTCAGTACACCATGAAAATGACGGGCATCTTCCTCATACATATAGTAAGGTGTAAGGTCAGAACCTCCTCCAAACCAACCATCTATGCGGTCCCCATCTTTATTATACAGCTCGAAATATCGCCAGTTGGCATGTACAGTTGGCACATGCGGATTTAGCGGATGTATCACCAATGATAGCCCACATGCAAAAAAATTGCTTTCCCCAACGCCAAACGCATCCTGCATCGCCTTTGGCAATACGCCATGAACAACGGATGTATTTACCCCGCCCTTTTCAAACACATTTCCTCCCGAAATAACACGGGTCTTACCACCGCCTCCTTCTGGTCGCTCCCACTTATCCTCCACAAACTTCGCCTTACCATCTACTGCTTCTAACCCCGCACATATATTATCCTGCAGACTATGTATGTATTCAGTAAATTGTTCTTTGATATTCATGGTTGTGGAATTTTGCTATAAGCAAGTATTCATTAAATATTATACGAATGTTACTTAGGATTTGGAAATTCAACTCCCATATTCCTTCACCGCATCTACAAACGCACGGGCATGATCTACCGGCACATTTGGTAAAATGCCATGTCCCAGATTAGCAACGTACCTGTTGATCCCAAAACCATCAATCATCTCTTTAACTTCTTTTTTAATTTGTGGAATGGGTGCCAGCAGCTTAGACGGGTCAAAGTTACCCTGAAGTGTCAGCCGGTTACCCGTCAATTGTCTCGCAAGCGATGGTGTCACACTCCAGTCGAGCCCAAGGCCTGCAGCACTGGTATGGCTCAGATCTTCTAATGCATACCAGCTTCCCTTAGGGAACAGTATCACCGGCACATCCTTACTCACAGCATCTGCTATTTGCACCAGGTAGGGTTGCGCAAAGATCTTAAAGTCCGCCGGACTCAACATACCACTCCAGCTGTCAAAGACCTGCACCAGGTCGGCGCCGGCAACAGCCTGAGCCTTCAGGTACTTAATGGTTACATCAGTTATCTTCTGTAAAAGCTTGTGAGCCAATGCCGGTTGAGTAAAACAGAACTGTTTTGCCTTGTCGAAAGTTTTGCTTCCTTTGCCCTCTACCATGTAGCAAAGCAGTGTCCATGGAGCACCGGCAAAGCCGATTAGGGGCACTCTGCCGTTAAGCTCCTGCTTGGTGAGCGACAGGGCGTTCATTACATAGCTTAGCCGCTCCTCTGTGGCGTCTGTTATCAGATTGTCTATATCGGCCTCGTTTTTTATCACAGAGGGCAGCAAAGGGCCTTTACCTTCCTCCATGAGCACCTCCATACCCATAGCCTGAGGAATCACCAATATATCGGAAAATATAATAGCTGCATCTACCCCAACCTGATCTACAGGCTGCAGGGTAATCTCGCATGCAAGTTCCGGCGTTTCTACACGTGTGAAAAAATCATATTTTTGACGGAGTTTTATGTAGTCGGGCAAATACCTGCCTGCCTGACGCATCATCCATACCGGCGGGCGGGATACTTCCTCACCTCTCAAAGCCTTCAACAACAAATCATTCTTTATATTACTCATAACGTGAATTTTAATACTATTCTTCTGCTGCCATCATCCCCAGCATATAACTGGCAAGCCCACAATCTCCATTCGCGCTTTTGGCATTTTGATAAGAGACCGTGATTCGAGAAACACCAACTGGCTATTTCCTAAATAAATGAAATTAAAGAACTAAAATTAAACCAACTAATTAATTTTCAAATATTTACCCCATTTACTTGAATTAAAATAATCAATAGCGGTCATAAACACTTGTTTTTTTACGGGGGCACTACTTATTACAATTTTATTATCCGCATATTGCCCAATGGCATCGGCAGTCGTCTTTCCGATCGCAAACAAAACCGTACTCCCAAACACCTTATTCACATTAAAAAAACTACGCACACCACTGGGACTATAGAACAAAATTCCATCATATTTTTCCTCAACCTTTTGCGGTGTTTCCAAGGTACGATACACTATGATTTCCACTATATCTACACCAGCTTTTGCAAGTATTTCCGGCAAAATGTCCAGTCGCTTATCGCCACAAAAAAAGACAACTTTCTTGACATTCTGTTTTATTATAACATTTGCCAACTGCTCTGCATCATCTCCAACACCTTTTATAATTTCAGCATTAACAAGATTTTCAGAAGATACAAAACATTGATTTACAACATTTTTTGTTTTATTACCTAAACAATAGATACTCCATTTAACAGTCTCTTTTCCTACCATTTTGGCAACTGACATAACGGCATGTTTGCTTGTAAACACCACAACTGCCTTTTCTGCTGCCAGCCCTTTTACCCTTTCACTCACCTCCACATCCTCAATATATACCGTATCAATAAAAGGAATAACATCCAGAACAATACCCCTATCTGCCACAGCCTGCTCCACATCCTTTCCGATGGCAGCGGTACTTAATATAGATATTTTTTCACGCATGTTATTATCCTTTGTTCAGTTTTTCTACCAGTTCCGCGCCACCATTATTCAGAAGTTCCTTTCCTGCAATCGTACCAAAATCAGCCGAATCGCTTATGGAAATTTCTTTATGTATTTCTATTTTTTCTACACCATCCACACTTAGCACACTACCCCTCAACACCACTCGCCCACCCTCTGTTTCAGCGAGCGCACTTATGGGGGTACTACAACCACCCATCAGCGCACGAAGAAAATCGCGCTCAATCTTGGTACATATAGCAGTTTCTTCATCATTGAATTGGCGGCACGCTTCCAGTCTTTCCATATCATTTTCTCTGCATACCACCACTATTGCGCCCTGTGCGGGGGCAGGCAGCATCCAGTCCAGGGATATCGCATCCGCAGGTCGCAGCCCTATCCGCTCCAGCCCGGCCGCTGCAAAAATGGCTCCGTGCCAGTTGCTTTCAGCCACCTTTCGCAGGCGGGTATTTACATTACCTCTCAGGTTTTCCAGCCGGTCGCCGGGGTAGCGGTTCAGCCATTGTGCCTTCCGGCGTATGCTGCTGGTAGCTATGGTGCGTGGCATACCCTGCTCTTCGGTATAACCACTGCCTCGTACCAACAAATCCTTATAAGATGCTCGGGGCAATACAGCAGCCTGCGCTATCCCCTTTGCCAGTATCGTAGGCACATCCTTCATAGAATGGACAGCTATATCTATCTCACCCTTTAGCAGGGCTATATCCAGTGCTTTGGTAAATATCCCCTGCACCCCTATTTCATACAAGGGGGTTTTGAGGTCTGTATCACCATCGCTTTTAATGTATACCAGCTCAGACTGGTAGCCCACCCCTGCCAGCAATAGCTGCACAGTGGTAGCCTGCCACACAGCCAACTGGCTTTCGCGGGTACCTATACGAATTACCTTATGTATCATCAGGCTATGAAATCGTTAATGGCTTGAATGTAATGACAACCGGGAGTTTTTTCGCTGCGCACACGGTGTGCCAGGTTGCTGATCGCCTTTTGCACTTTTTCCTCGTGCTCGTCTGCCGGCATGCTTTTTATAGGAAGCTGGGTATTGAACAAAGTAGCAGCATCAAACGGAATACCCATTAGCTTTATCTTCATCTCCTTCAGCATGGGTACATGTTTTCTCATGTCGCACCACTCCAGAAACTCGGTTACATGTTCATCAATAATAGCCAATGCAGCGGGAACTTCTTCTTTGCGCTTCTGCAATGTCTCGTCTTTTATCTTCGAGAGCATGTCTACATCCACAAAAGTCACACTGTCTAATACCTGAGCTTCTACAGCTACATTGCAGGGAACTGATATATCTATTACCAGTTTGTTTCCTTTGCCTGCCAGATGACTACCCAGCACCACCGGACTGGTAGCATTGGTAGATACCAGCACTATGTCTGCATCAGCTATTTCATTTTGCAGATCTGCTATTGGTGCCGAGCGCAATCCCAGCTCTGTTGCCAGTGCTATTGCTGTTTCCTCGGTACGGTTGATAAGGGTGATGTTGCTGGCACCAAGGTAATCTACCAGATTTCTGCAGGTCACCCTACCTATTTTCCCGGTACCTATCAGCACTATCTTGCTTTTCGAGACATCGGCTGCCCCTATGTATTTTTTAATGTATTGTATAGCAGCAAACGATACCGATACGGTACCACCACTCAACTGGGTACGTGTTTTCACCGCCTTAGATGCCTGCAGCACAGAATTGATAAGGCGCTCTGTAAACGGACAGATAAAGCCATTTGTTTTGGCAAATTTCACGGCACTTTTTATCTGACCCAGTATCTCATAGTCGCCCAATATCTGTGAATCGAGGCCTGCCGCTACATAATACAGGTGATTTATAGCATCAATACCACTTCTGGTATAAGCTATACTAGTAAAAGTAGCCGCATCGCCGGCACAGACACTGCAAATGAAGTTGATAAGCTGATCGTCAGACTCTGCAAAACCATATATTTCAGTACGATTGCAGGTAGAAACAACAAAGAAATCGGAAATACCATACTCGCCTGATGTAGCCAGTAATTGACTATACTGATCCTGGTTGACCGCAAAAAGACCCCGCACCGTGGCATCGCTCTTTTTGTAGTTGATACCAACCACCCTGAAACCCTGCATATTTTGTCCGCCGTGTATGTGCATGTGTACTTAAAAACTACATAGCAAAGGTACTTTTGGTTGTCCGAGCAAACCAATTTCTCTGTCATAACTAAGTCATTTAAGCAGGTGATTTTGGTCAGGAGGGAATGAGAAAAAGGAAAAAAATTAACTATTTGCTTTAATCACAATACTCAACGGTACCCCAACACAAAAATCCCCATAACCGCAAAGCAGGTTTGGGGATTTCTTTTTACAACACGGCCATTTAAAAACTCATGTCATCGGCACTCGGACCATAGCTGCCGGGTATTGGCACATCCAGCAGGCGAAGGTTGACACCCAGTTGAGCACGATGATGCACGATTTGTGAGAAGGTAACCCGCAGAAACTCCAGCTTGGTAGTATGAGAGTATATCTGCTCACCACTACGCAGTGTCCACATTTCGTTTAGCTGGTCTTCTGTAGCTCTTTCCAGATTGGCTTTGCCATCGGCGAGAACGGTTTCGAAAAACTGCAGCAGCCCCGCTGTATCGTTCACTGCCGGAGGGGTGTAGGGCGTTGTGGCAAAGTCGAGCTCGGTAGTGTTAAGCACCATACTTACCCAGCCGGGCAACTCGGCTATGTGTCCGGTCAGTTGGCGAAGGGTCATACTTTTGGGGTGTGGCTGCCAGTCATACTTGTCGTCTGGCACACATGCCAGCATTTTACGGGTGGTTGCTGCTTCCTGCTCCATTTCTTTGAGCATAATCGGGATGATTTGCATAGTCTGTTCTTTTTTGTTTTGAGATACAAAGAAAGAACCACCCACTGACAGCCCTATGGCAGTCTACTTTTGCAGCTACAGATATTTGTTATCAATAATTGACCGGCAAGGATTTCATATAGGTATTAAGGTCGGCATGGTCTGTTTTGGTAAACTCCCTGCCTGTATCCCGCAGCACCAGTATACGGGATACTCTGAAGTCGCGATAGTCGTTGCGAACGTGGCACCAGGCTATTATGTGCCAGTTGAGCGCATAAAAAATAAGCCCTATGGGCTCCACCAGCCTGCGGCTCACCTCTTCCTTATTGTTTTTGTAGTCTATCTCTATTATGGTTCGGGCAGATATCGCCTGCTGCAGCACCGTCAGGTATTCAAAACTGTAATTGATACACTCCGGGACCTGCATTTTTATACGGTCGTTCAGGTGCTCCATCTTATCACGGGCTTTGCTGCCCATCACCGCCTTTACTTTATTGAGCGCTGTAGAGTAATGGGTCTGTATCGACTTGTCTGAGAATCCATACACTATACTTTCGCTCAGCAGCAGTGCATTTGCCTCCTCTGTGCTGAACGATACCGGCGGCAAAAAGTAGCCCTGCACCACAAAATACCCCTTGTGCTGCTCAAAGCTTACCGGTATACCCTGCTCGCATAGTGCTTTTACGTCCCGGTACACCGTGCGAACACTGATACCAAATTTATCAGCAATTTTTTCGGCAGGTACATACTTTTTCGACTGCAGCAGCGTGAGTATACCGAATAATCTGTCTATGCGATTCATATCCCAACAAAAGTAGCCTTTTCTGCAAAGCGGAAAAACTGCTGACTGCCAACTGCAGACTGTCAACTCTAAACTGTACTCCCAGCTTTCAAGTATGTAGAGCAACTGCCAACTGTAGAGTGTAATACCATTTAGACAATGAAAATACAATTATTGCCAAATGCTATTTGATGATAGAAGCTAGGAAGCGGAGCATATGATGGCGCCTTCTTTATGCCGTAGATGTGGTTTAGGACGCTAACAAATCTAGATGAAAGCTTCATGCACTTGATGCCCTGAAATAGAAGTACGCGATAGGCAGAAAGCCAGCGCCATGTTGCTGAATAGAGTTTTAGATAACAGCGTATAGCTATTTTTTTGCAGGCGGAGCCTTTTGCAAAAAATCGCCTTTTTTCTTTGCTACTTTCTTTTTTGGCGAAGCAAAAAAGAAAGTAGGGTAACACGGGCAGACAACGAAGGATAGTGAAACAAGTAGTGTATAATCAATGTCCAATTGGTATAAACTGCAACCTGCTAACTGTTAATATTCACTATAAATGCTGCACTATGCTTCGAATATTTTTATTTTCTGCTATTTTTGTATCAGACCTCATTTTTCAAAACCGGGTTTATGGCAACATGATAGCGCTGCAACAAACCAAAGAGCCTGCAATTAACAACAAAGCACTCGTGTGGACGGTAGCTTTTCATGCGCTGTTATTGCTCATTTTCTTGTTTCTTACTTATACTATCCCGCACAATGAAGTAGTGGATACCGGTGGCGGACTGGAGGTAAACCTCGGCACCAGCGACAATGGCAGCGGCACAGACCAGCCCATGTCCAAAAAAGACCCGTCTGAGTACAAAGCCACAGTAGTTTACAAAAGTGTAGCACTAAAAAGCAGTGTGCCGCAAGACATACTGCGCTCTGCCGATGCCGATGCGCCTACTATAAATAATACCAGCAAAAAGAACGGGCACGAAGATGCTACCGAAAAAGGTCGCACACAGCCCAGCCCTCGCTACACCTATCCCGGCGACAATGGCAAGGGCGGCAACAGCGCACAGCAGGATATGGCAGGCACAAGCGAAGGCAATACTACCGGACCCGGCGACAGAGGCGTACCCGGCGGCACCCCCGGTGCCGACAACTATACCGGCACGCCCGGCAATGGCACCGGCGGCATAGGGCATACACTTTCCGGCAGGCATATATCGCCCGACAAGTTTGAGGCAGAGTTTAATGAAGGGGGCAAAGTAGTCATACATGTTACGGTAGATAAGAATGGGAATATAGTAGACAAGCGGGTAAAGAGCTCATCAGGCGCACACCTTACCCGCATAGCTATGGAAAAACTAAGCAATGCCAGATTCAGCAGGAGCAGCGGTTCCGAGCCGCAGCAGTTTGGCGATGTAACCATTATCTTCAAAACACGCCGCTAACCGCAATATGGCCAACAACCTTTCTTACCAGCAGACATTAGATTACCTATACGAACGCCTGCCCATGTTTTCGCGCATAGGCAAGGCCGCACTGAAACCCGACCTCACTAATACAATAAAGCTATGCGAAGCCTGCGGCAATCCGCATACTAAATTCAAATCAGTACACATAGCCGGCACCAATGGCAAGGGCAGTGTGAGCCATTCACTGGCAGCAGTGATGCAGCAGGCAGGTTACCGCACCGGGCTATATACATCGCCCCACCTGTCCGACTTCCGTGAGCGCATCCGCATAGACGGTGTGCCGGTAAGCAAGGAATGGGTAGTAGATTTTGTGGCAAAACACAAAGCCATAATAGAAGAAATACAACCTTCGTTTTTCGAGATAACGGTAGCTATGGCGTTTGCCCTGTTTGCAGACCAGGAGGTAGATATAGCCATTATTGAAACCGGCCTTGGTGGCAGACTCGATAGCACCAATGTTATCACCCCACTGCTATCTGTTATCACCAATATCAGCTACGACCACAAAGACCTGCTGGGCAATACCCTGGCAGAGATAGCCACCGAAAAAGCAGGAATCATAAAACAGGGCGTACCCGTAGTGATTGGTGAGCAGCACCCCGAAACCGAACGTGTCTTCTTCGAGCACTCGGTGCATAAGCAGAGCACGTTGCACTATCCGCAATCGTTGTGGGGCATGGTGCGCATAAGTCAGGACGGCACACACCAGCACTACAAAGCAGTAAACAATGCCCGGCGGGAGATGCTGGACATATACACCGATCTGCAGGGCAACTACCAGCAACACAATATAAAAACCGTACTTACCGCTGTAGAGCTACTCTCGCATCAGGGGTACAATGTATCTATAGCCGGAGCTATTTCAGCCCTTGGGCAGGTGAAAAAACTCACCGGACTGCGTGGGCGCTGGGAGCGGCTGCAGCAAAGTCCTGCTATTATCTGCGATGTGGCACACAACCCTGCCGGGCTCAAAGAAGTGCTGGAGCAATTTCAGCAATTGCCTGGAGATACCAAACATATACTTATAGGTTTTGTAAGTGATAAAGACATAGCCGAAGCGCTGGCACTATTCCCAAAGGATGCCGTATACTACTTCACCAATGCTCAGATACCCCGCGCCCTACCCGCCGCCGACCTAAGCACCGCCGCCCACCATGCCGGACTCACCGGCACCGCCCACCCCAACGTAACCACCGCCCTCGCCGCCGCCAAAGCCGCCATGAAACCCACCGATGCCCTCCTTATCACCGGCAGCTTCTTCATTGTAGGCGAAGCCATGGACGTAATGGAAGGGAGAGGATAAAAACCTAGTGAGCCACAGAATTCAATACAGAATTTGTATCTTTGAATGTAATAAAACTCCCTATAGTATGGACATCCGGCAAATGAAGCAACAACTCATCAGCAAGATAAGTGCTGTTAATGATGAAGATGTATTAAGGATGCTTGATGAAGAGTTAAACCTCTCAGTGCAAAGCCACACCGATCTTGCTAAAGTATTAAGTAACGACGACTATCAGGAACTGAAGAGTCTTAGCAGTGAACCACTTGACAAAAACACGATGTCATTGAGCGAATTTGATAAAATCATGGATCAATGGCTTATGAAGTAAAAATCAACAAAAGATTTACTACTAAGCTGCTGAACGTACTTGGTTATTTGGAAAAAGAATGGGGATCTAATGTTGCAAAAGAATTTCTGAAAAAAGTACGCACACGCATTTATACACTGCAATCCAATCCATATATCGGTTCACCAACAAGTATTAATAAAGTTAGAAGTACTTTAGTCACCAGACACAACCGGCTATATTACAGAATTGATGGTAATACTATTGTGGTACTGAACATGTATGATACCAGAAGTAAAAAACGTGGAAGGTTCGGTAGTTGATCAAAACCGAGTGGCTATTCCGTCCTAGCCGTGTCTCCTTTTTCAGGGACACGGCGTATATCAGGGCTATACAGTTGATGAATTTTACCGAACTTTCGTACCTTGACATCTCTGGGTCACGGCAGAAAAAGCAGGAGAACCAGCGAGGACGAAATAAAAAGCAAGAATAACTCGCATTATCAAATATCATGAAGGCATCCGCAATATTGATTCTGGTTCTTTTGTCAATGACCGCTTTTGCACAAAGCAGTCAAAAAGACTTAAATATTGTTTTCCCTAAAGGGCCTTTAATGAGATTTCATACGTATCAGCTTTCTTTTGACTCCTCTTTTAAAGGATACATCACTTACAATAACAAACATGTATATAATAAGGATAGTCAGACATTTTACTTTATTGCAGATGAAAATGGATACCTACATATCTATTCAGCAGTTCAAGGTGATACGCTCCTTGCCAAAGAAATATACATTCAAGTTAAAGACCCCGTATATAGCGTTTATTTTCAGGGGAAATATTCCGGGGACACCTTAGAAAAAGTAAAAATCGAGACCGCTACATTAGGCGTTACAATTTTAAATGCAGATATCGGCATAACATTCATAATACAACATACCAAACTAACTTATTGTAAAGACAATCAATTTATTAGTAAATATTTTAAAGGGAATACAATCCCAGCAGATATAACAGCAGACATTATTAAAGCTAAGTCTTGCATACTAATTTTTGATATTGAGTGTAATTACAATAAAAAACCCATCCACTTACCCCCTTCTGTATTTTTCATAAAATAATCTGGAACCCTGCTAGCTGTAGTATAAAAAAGTTTGGCATAGTCTCCCGACTATGTCACAGCGGCAGTCAATCTCCAGACTGACGAATACCCCCCCACTGGTCGCCTACCCTTGCTATGCCATTTTATTTTCCATCAACCCATTCATTTCATCAACTATGGCATAATTTTTGTGGCTTATTTCATTGTTTCCATTACTGCATTTTCGTGCTGCGTTAGAAGAATTTTATTTGTCAGCAAAAAAAGCAGCAAAATACCTTGAAACCATTTACCACATATACTATCAGGGTTTTCCGGTGTAAGAAAAAGTCGGAAAAAACCGGAAAAAATATGCAAACGTGCTTTTCCTGCTCACATGGGCTCCCTTCACTCTAGCCACATGCCACAGCTACAAAACTCGAACGGGAGAAAATGATGGGAAGTAATGGGCCTGCCGACCGAAGTGAAACGGAGGTGGGAGAAAAGTGGGAATTTTTTTTCCCTAATTCACGCACAAACAATTGATTATCAATACCATTAATACAAATTCACCCACGGGAGTTTTTCTAAAAAATTTGAGCGAGAATTTTCATGGCGTACCAAAACCATGACGAAATAAAAAATGGAATTTTAAAAACTAAATATTACCTGCTGTTATTCTCCACTGCCAGTACCGTACGCAATTGCAGGTCGTGTGCAGCACGCATTATGGCTACTATATTATCGGCAGTTGCTTGTTTATCTGCATTGATCACCACTGTAGGCTCAGCATCCTGAGACTTAGCTATAGCAGCCGAGATAAATGGTTTCAACGAATCGAGCGGTACAGAACGGGTACCTACAAAAAACTCCTGTTTATCATTTACAGAGACTACTACAGTTTGTTTTGCCTTGGTATCACTCTTGGCCTTAGGTATACTTAGCTTCACCACATTGGGGTTAGCCAGAGTAGATATGATCAAGAAAAACAACAGCAATATGAACAGTATGTCGTTCAATGCCGATGAATGTCCCTGAGGGTCGTGAGCCAAACGTCTTTTGATATTCATTTGCTCTAGCTTAGTTGTTAGGTTGTTGTATACTATCCAAAAACTCTACTGATGCCGCCTCTATCTGATTTACTGCCTTATTAATTTTAGCATTCAGGTAGGCATAACCCACATAAGCCAGAAGACCGATGATAAGCCCTACTGCCGATGTCACCATCTTGGTATAGATACCACCAGCTATAGTCTCCAGCGAAAAGCCCTGGTGCTGCACATTGAAGAACAGGATAATCATCCCGGCTATGGTACCCAAAAAACCGAATATAGGCGCTATACCTGCAATGGTTGATAATATAGAAAGATTCTTTTCCAGTTGGTACACCTCCAGTCTGCCGGTACTTTCCATAGACTTTTCTATATAGTCTATAGGCTTGCCTATGCGTTTTATACCTTTTTCGAGCACTCTGGCTACAGGCGTATTATTGCCCTTGCAGGCAGCTATAGCTGCGGCAGTGTTACCGGTATCTACCGCCTGCTGTATCCGCACCATCAGAGTAGGATCTACCGCCGATGCCTTTCTTATAGTCATCAGCCGTTCTACAAACACATACACCATAAGTATAGAGCACAGCAGTAGCGGTATCATCAGAGCGCCACCCTCCATGAGCAGGTTGAATAGAGATATTTTTTCTACGGCAGCAACAGCCGCAGCGTCTGCTACACCACTTATAGCGGTATCGGCTTGTAACAGTAAAACAGATAGTAATGTCATGTGCTTCGTTTGGACTAAGCAAATGTAACTAAAAACAACAAACACCTCTATTGGCTTGGGTGTTTTATACATATTTTAACCAGAGACAATAAATGAGGTAAAATGGGGCCACCGAAAACCTACAAATGAACTTACAGCTAATCGCAACACAATATATTTACAAACACTATTATCATAACCATGTACATTTGTATTGTATCTGCTACCCTATCTGCCGGATCATACTACAAAACCATTACTGCTAAAAACCTAATACATGCAAACCAACGTAGAATTGCGGCTAGCCGTTCTTATTGATGCAGAAAACGTACCCTCTGCTAACATAAAGGAAATGATGGAAGAGATAGCCAAGTATGGCACTCCTACCTTCAAGCGCATATATGCCGACTGGACCAAGCCACACGTTACCCGCTGGAAAAACCTGCTGCTCGAAAACGCAATTACCCCAATCCAGCAGTATAGTTATACACAGGGCAAGAACGCATCGGACTCAGCCATGATAATAGACGCCATGGATATACTGTACACCGGCAGAGTAGATGGTTTCTGCCTCATATCCAGCGATAGCGACTTTACCCGGCTGGCACTCAGGCTGAGGGAGGCAGGCATGAAAATAATAGGTATGGGCGAGAAGAAAACACCCGAACCCTTTATAGTAGCCTGTGACAAGTTTATATACATAGAAATACTAAAAGCCCCCAAACCAAAAGCAACAGTAGTAGCCGACAAAGAAGTCGTAGTACCGGAAACCGAAAGCAGCACGCAGATTCAGAAAACGGATAGCAAGCTTATAGAACTTATATCGACCTCTATCACCGATATGGCCGATGAAACAGGATGGGCTTTTCTGGGAGAGGTAGGTAACCTGATACTGAAAAAGCAACCTGACTTCGACCCGCGTAACTATGGATATAAAAAACTGGCACTGCTGCTCAAAAGTACCGGTGCATTTGAGTTGGACGAACGCCTGACCGACAAAGGCAATGGAAACATAAAGCACGTATATGTAAAGGTAAAACCCGCTGCAAAACCTGAAAAAAAGAAACGACCACCAAAATCAAAAAAAGAAGCAAAAGCAGCACCCGTGCTGAAGGCATAATCCCCTGGTGAGGTTCACTTTGTTATTGCCGCTCTGCGTCGGTTTGAGTATTACGTCTGAAACAATATGCAAGAAAACAACCTAACCGAAAAGGGCCTTAACACCAAACAGGTACTGGAAGCGAGAGCAAAGTATGGCAGCAATCAACTATCTTTTAAAAAAGAAAATGGATTATTAGCTGCTGTGAAAAGTCTGGCTAAGGAGCCCATGATACTGCTGTTGTTAGTCACTTCATCTATATACTTTATAGTAGGCAACACAGGCGATGGCATTTTTCTGGTATCAGCCATAGTAGTGATATCAGGTATTTCGCTCTTTCAGGATTCGAGAAGCAGAAACGCTCTGGACAAACTAAAAAACATCATTCAACCAAATGCCAAGGTAATCAGGGATGGCATTATACAAGAAATTAAAAGTGAAGAGCTGGTGATAGGCGATAGCCTTGTAGCCGAAGAAGGCACTGCAATAGCTGCCGATGCTGTTATCATCAGTTCAAACGATTTTTCTGTAAATGAGTCTATACTTACCGGAGAGTCCTTTCCTGTTTTCAAAGACACCTCGAAAGAAGATAGCACCATCTATAACGGCACCAGCGTAGCAAGTGGCCTTGCCGTGGCCCGGGTTGTAGCCATAGGCAACGATACCAGACTGGGAAAAATAGGAAAAAGCATAGAGCAAATTCAGGAAGAAAAGACCCCTCTGGAGCAGAAGATAAACAACTTCGTTAAAAAAATGGTTATTGGCGGTTCCGCCGTTTTTGTGATTGTCTGGCTTATAAACTATATCCGCTCTGCGGATGTGCTGGATAGTCTACTTAAAGCCCTCACATTAGCCATGAGTATTCTGCCCGAAGAAATACCGGTGGCATTTACCACATTCATGGCACTGGGTGCTTACAGGCTTATGAAGACCGGGATAGTGGTAAAGCAAATGAAAACAGTAGAAACACTGGGTAGTGCTACTGTAATATGCACCGATAAAACCGGCACAATTACCGAAAACAAAATGACATTGGCACGGGTGTTTGTAAGCTCTTCCAATACAATATCTGACCTGAAGACAGCACCTGGAGCAGAAGAGTTGGAACTGATAAACATAGCCATGTGGGCCAGTGAGCCAATCCCCTTCGACCCAATGGAAGTAGCCCTTCACAATGCTTATACTAAATACACAGATATCGATAACAGACCTGGCTACAAGATAGTACATGAATACCCATTGGAAGGCAAGCCGCCCATGATGACCCATATCTTTGAAAACGAACAACACGATAGAATAATAGCCTGCAAGGGTGCGCCTGAGGCTATAATGAACATTGCAAACTTAACAGACGAAGAAAGGCAGCATGCAGAGAACGCAATAAATAGAATGGCATCACTGGGCTATAGGTTGCTGGGTGTAGGCGAATCAGATTATATAGGCTCCGATTTCCCGGAAAAACAACAGGATTTCAAACTAAAATTCAAAGGTATAGTTGCATTTTATGACCCACCGAAAAAGAACATACAAAACGTACTCGAAAGCTTCTACAATGCAGGTATAGCCGTAAAAATTGTAACCGGCGACAACGCCATTACTACCAATGCGATTGCACAGCAAATTGGCTTTCGAGGGTATGAAAAAAGTATTACCGGCGATGAGCTGATGAAACTAAATGAGCAGGAACTGGCAGATTGTGTATCCAAAACAAACATTTTTACCCGCATGTTCCCCGATGCAAAACTGAAGATTATCAACGCTCTGAAAGCTCAAAATGAAATAGTAGCAATGACGGGCGATGGCGTAAACGATGGACCTGCCCTAAAGGCAGCCCATATAGGTATAGCAATGGGTAAAAAAGGTACGGAGATTGCTAAACAGGCTGCTTCCCTTATTCTGCAGGAAGACGACCTGTCAAAGATGGTGGATGCGGTGGCAATGGGAAGAAAAATCTACAACAATCTGAAAAAAGCAATACAGTACATTATCTCCATTCATATCCCTATAATACTCACTGTCTTTATTCCTTTGGCTCTGGGATGGCTGTACCCTAATATCTTCTCACCCCTACATGTCATTTTTCTGGAGCTGATAATGGGTCCTACCTGCTCCATCATTTACGAAAATGAACCAATGGAAGAAAACACCATGCTTCGCCGCCCCAGACCTTACACCACCACATTTTTCAGCTGGAAAGAACTGACCACCAGTGTAGTGCAGGGGCTTATCATCACCTGCGGTACATTATCAGTATATCAGTATGCTGTACATCAGGATTATGACCTGCCGGTTACACGCACTATGGTATTTACAACACTGATAGCCGCAAATATATTCCTTACGCTCATTAATCGCTCCTTTCATTATTCAATCCTTACTACCCTTCGCTACAAGAATAGTCTGGTGCCTATAATTATCGCCAGTACCGTTGTCATTACCGCTATGCTGCTTTACATAAAACCATTCGCAACATTTTTCGGATTTGCTAAGCTCAGCAGTGGCATGTTATTAATCAGTATACTTTTCGGAAGTGCATCTGTGCTTTGGTTTGAAGTAGTAAAATGGTATAAAAGAAGATCAGAAGGTCATGCAGTTTAATATCCAAATCAGGAACTCCTATACCATTATCAATTAGCTTTTCTTTGCAGCTGTAGCATCAGAGCTTTGTACACTACTCGCATTTCCCATCAGGTGTGCATACTTTACCATCTGCTATCGTTATTATTGTATCGCCTTGGGCCTTGCTCCATGCGGCATAAGCCTGGTCTAATGCCCGGGCAAATATCTGACTATCCTGCGCACCAGATACCGCCATCTTTCTGTCGAAGAGAAAAAACGGCACCCCATTTATACCCAGCCTTTGCGCCTCATTTTCATCGCGTTTTACATCATCGGCATATGCACTACTATTCATTGCAGCTTTTAGCGCAGCCCCATCCAGTCCAGCATCAGCGCCTATCTGCAACAGCACATTCATATCATCTGTATTTTGGCCCAGCGTGAAATAAGCATGAAACAATAGCTCCTCAACCTCATTTTGTTTGCCATTTTGCTTCGCAAAGTGAGAGAACCTGTGGGCATTAAATGAATTGGCAACAACTGCTTTTTCAAAATGATATTCCAGCCCAACTTTTGCAGCCATTCCTGCAGCATAGTCCATCATACCCTGCGCTTCCTTTCGGGATATACCTTTGTTTTCCGCAAGATAATCTACAAGCGTTTTAGAAGGGTCAGTTTTCAGTCCCGGGTTCAGCTCAAAGCTTTTCCATGTTATCGCTATCTTGTCTTTGTGCGGAAACGCAGCAAGTGCCTGTTCAAATTTCCGCTTACCTATATAGCAAAACGGGCACATCACATCACTCCATATCTCTACCCGCATTTTATTCATTGTTGTATCCATAGTTTTTGGTTTTTCAGGTGATTTTTCGGGCACACCCACCACCTCACCACATGCCAGTAGTGCCACAGTAATCAAAACAGTACTAAATATTGTGCAATATTTCATTATGAAAACCAGTTATTTGAATAGCACGTTATATCACTAATATTTCTGTAAAGGTAAACCAGCCAAATACAAAAAGACATCAACAGTATTTATACCCTAATATCAGAAAGCTCAAAAAATGAAATAAAAATAACAAACAGCATATTCAAAGCAATATTATACAGCTCATGAACTCAAACAGCCCGTCTGTGAAACTGTTTGATTTACGGAATTTATGTTTCGAACAGCTTTACAGTCTATCATCAAGATAGTTTTGCTGCAATTAAAAACGTACAGGCTACTGTACGCACATCTTATTGGCATTCACTATTATATCGCAGAATAGTTAAGGGATCAGGACTTAAATTACCCAGAAAAATACTTCCGAAATTACTGCTTCGTTTTGCTATTTTTCACATCACTTCACGTACATAGGCCATAGTATGACAAATACTTTCATGATAAATCCCTAAATTCACCAAAAATAACCTTGCTTATGCGGCCATTGCTTTTCAGCTTGTTTATGTTTGTTACAGGATCACCTTGTGCTTTTGCGCAACTGGCATCGTATGTAGATAACCAAAATCAGGTAATAGTATGGGATAAAGGAATGACCAGAAAAATAGACTTCCTCACACCCACTGACATGAAAATAGGCAGGACAGCTATACCCTATCTTGACAACTCCCGCTCGTTTAAAATCTATCATAACAATAGGGTAACACCGGTTAATATTGGTTTTACCAACTCTTATTTTGCAACAGACAATCTGGTGGCGTTTCTAAATCAGAAATCACTGAACGTTTTTGATAATGGTGTTATAAAAAACCTCACCGGCGTATGTGACCAGTATTTTATTGCAGACAGTCTTATCCTCTTTCTAGACAGCTACAAAGGGGCATACAAGGCATACTATGGCGGCAAAATTCACAATATAGAAAGCTATTTTTCTGACAGCTCTCTTTCCAGTATAAAGGTTACAGACAATATCATAGCTTATAATAATTTCGCCAATCAATTCAAGATATTCTTTCATGGCGAGTTACTGTCGCAGGAGGACTACCCGGTAAGTGGATTTGAAGTGGGTCGTAATACAGTAGCCTATGTAGATATAGACCGTAAATTCAAGGTATTTCATAATGGGAAAACGTTTCTGCTGGATGATTTCCCACCTAAATCTTACAAGGCAGGAGATAATGTAGTAGCCTATGTAACCGCAGATGGTTACTTCAAGATATTTTATGCAGACAGCGCCCGTTCTGTGGGCTTTATGAGTGGCAATTATCAGGTGGTAGATAACATAGTGGCGTTCAAGGATCAGAGCAATATGCTCAAAGTGTTCTACAAGGGCGAAGTAACAACTGTAGATAACTACTACCCTACCAATATGGTTATTCAATACAACTCCCTTGCGTATGTTAACTTTGGCAATACGCTGCGCCTTTTCTCTGAGGGGGAAATCTATGATGTAACAAACGCAGAACTGACCAACTGGCAACTGAACTATGATGTAATCCAGTACCAGCTAGGTCAAAATCTGTTTCGTGTTTTTTATAAAGGAGAGGAGTACTAAGGGGAAATTCCAGATTTAAAATTCCAAATTCCAGATTCCACGCCCTACTTCATTGCAGCAAGGACAATATTCCATGCTTCTTTTTCTTTTTCGTCTGCGGCAGCGTTTATCACTTCTGCCTGAGCCAGCAAAGGCTTTACTTCCGGGTGTTCTTTCAGGTCTTGTGCGTTAATGCGAACATTAAGGTAACAGCCTTTTATGGCGGTTCTCGCACACAGCGCACCTACACCGGCATCGCTCACACTATTAGGGTTGCCTTTTGCTGCCATCTGTATTGCCAGGTCCATAGACAATAGCGCTACTTCCATAGTACGGAAAGGAATCTTGATGGCATAAATGGTAGCGGCTTCAATGGCTGCTTTGCGAGCTGTTTTTTCAGCATCAGTAGCCTTGGGCATACCAAATGCAGCCATAATAGCATTAAACGAATTGGTATCTTCATCAATCAGATAGAGCATCTCTTTTATCAATGCCTGCCCCTCTGCAGCATGGTCGCTAAACTCTTTCCAGCGGTGATCCCATCCTTTCTTATGTGAAGAAAGATTGGCAACCATCGTTCCCAATGAGGCTCCCATAGCACCACATAAAGCAGATACGGAACCACCGCCGGGTGCAGGCGACTCACTGGCTGTCTCCTGTGCAAAGCGGGTTACCGTCATATCTACCAACTTCTTAGCGCCTTTATCCTGCAACTGATATTCTATTATTTTCTTTTGCGGGTCGAAGGGAGCCAACTCATCGAGCCCCAGCGACTTCACGGCTATCCGCACCAGTTCTGCCTCGCTCACGCCTATGCTACGCTGCTGCTTTAGCAGGAAGTATTTACCCGCCTCCAGCATTGCCTGCAGTGGCACCAGCCCTACCAGCTCACTGCCTGTCACCCGCATGCCTCTGGCTGAAGCACGCTCACATGCCGTATCGAACACCACGTGTAGCGGAGTTGTATTCATATTGGTGAGGTTGATGGAAATCTGTGCTACACCATACTCTTCTATAAACCAACCTATAGCTTTTACGTTTTTCAGCAACCCTGGTTCCCAAATAGCCTCTCCGTCAGTACCCTTTAACACTTTACCCTTCTCATCTTTTTTCTGCCGGCCCTTCTCTCTTATATCGAAAGCAACTGCATTGGCACGACGAGTAGATGTGGTATTGAGGTTAACATTATAAGCTATCAGGAAGTCTCTTGCACCAATTACCGTGGCACCGCTTTGTGCATTAAAAATGGCATTACCATAATCCGGCTTCCATTCTTCTCTGGTGATCTTAGCTGCAAGGCCCTCGTATTCGCCGCTGCGGATTTCGGCAAGGTTGCGTCTGTAATCGGCAGTAGCAGCATATTCATACAAATATACAGGTATGTCTGCTTCGTTTCCTACCCGCTCACCCAGTCGACGGGCAAACTCAACTGTCTCTTCCATAGTAATACCTGAAATCGGTATAAGTGGACATACATCGGTAGCACCCATACGCGGATGCTCGCCAGTATGATTGCGCATATCTATGAGCTCGCCTGCTTTTTTTATTGCAAGGTATGCCGCATCTATAACAGCATAGGGGTTACCTACAAATGTAACTACTGTGCGGTTGGTAGCCTTTCCGGGGTCTACATCCAGCAGGCGCACACCATCTACTTTTTCAATTTCATCAGTTATCTGCCTGATGATATTCATATCGCACCCCTCACTGAAGTTGGGTACACATTCTATAATTGCATTTGAGAAGTCTTTCATCGTGGTTGTATTGAGGGTGCAAAAATAGGAGATGTATTAGACAAAGGGTAAACCTTTTTTAAGTGAAGCAAACGGAATCTAATTTGATATCAGATAACAACAGAGGGGTGTAGCATAAAAAAAAGTATCCCTCATTGAGGGATACTTTAAATAATAGAATATCTAATTTTACCTAGCCACATTCACTGCTCTCAGCTCTCTGATTACAGTTACTTTAACCTGACCGGGGTATTGCATTTCCTTTTGTATCTTATCTGCAATTTCGAATGAAAGTTTCTGGCTTTCGGCATCATTTATTTTATCTGCTTCTACCATTACTCGCAGCTCACGTCCGGCCTGTATAGCATACGCCTTTTCAACTCCGGTATATGCCATAGCCAGATTCTCGAGGTCTTTGATACGCTGCATATAGCTTTGCATCATTTCGCGCCTTGCACCCGGCCTTGCACCACTTATAGAGTCGCACGCCTGTACTATAGGAGATATGATATAGAGCATCTCCATTTCATCGTGGTGAGCGCCTATGGCATTCACTATAGAGGCATGCTCTCCGCAGCGCTCTGCCACCTTGGCACCCAGCAATGCGTGGCTCAATTCTGTTTCTTCATCCGGCACTTTACCTATATCATGCAGCAAGCCGGCGCGCTTGGCAAGTTTCACCACTTTCTGCCCCATGCCCAGCTCCGATGCCATTATGCCACACAGATTGGCCACTTCTTTGGAGTGCATCAGGAGGTTTTGACCATAAGATGAGCGGAAACGCATTTTACCCACCAGACGCACCAGGTCTTTGTGAAGACCATGTACACCAAGCTCAATAATAGTGCGCTCGCCTATTTCCATTATCTGCTCTTCCAGTTGTTTCTTGGTTTTCTCTACCACCTCCTCAATACGGGCAGGGTGTATACGACCATCCTGAACGAGGCGTTGCAACGAAAGGCGTGCAATCTCTCTACGTAGCGGGTCGAAACAACTTAGGACTATTGCTTCCGGAGTATCGTCAATCACGAGGTCAACACCTGTAGCCGCCTCAAGCGCACGGATATTGCGCCCTTCGCGACCAATGATCTGACCCTTAATCTCATCACTTTCGAGGTTGAAAACAGTAATAGCATTTTCAATAGCCTGCTCTGAGCCAAGGCGCTGTATGCTCTGGATAATAATCTTTTTGGCCTCCTTCGATGCATTGACCTTGGCCTCCTCCATTATTTCCTTTACATGTGCCATGGCACGGGTGCGGGCTTCTTCCTTCACCACCTCCATTAGCTCAGTCTTAGCCTGCTCTGCAGACAGACCGGCAACTTTTTCAAGACGCTTCACATGCTCTTCGTGATGCTTGTCGAGCTCTACCTTCTTGATATTGAAGGCTTTAACCTGATTTTCGAGACTTTCCTTCAGCGCCTCATTTTCCTGTACCTGCCTTTGCACCGCAGATGTCTTATCGTTGAGCTGCTGTTGCTGTTGTTTGAGTTTGTTTTCGTTTTCTACAAGTTTCTGATTGCGTTGTGTTACGTCTTTTTCGTGTGTGCTTTTTAATTGTAGAAAATGTTCCTTTGCCTCAAGTATTTTCTTTTCTTTTAGTGTCTCAGCCAGTGTTTTAGCGTCTTCAATTGTCTTTTTTGCCAGTGCTTCGGCATCATCTACCTGTTGTTTTGTGTTCTTGGCAAAAATCATCTTGCCGAGAAAAATACCTATGATTAAAGCCCCTATCGCTACGATAACGGCTATGATGGTGGGTCCCATAATTGTTTAAAGATTTTATATGATGAATATTCATTGTTTCTACCCGCATATATTTTTAATATAATAATAATACAGATGGGTTTGATATTAGCGTGCTAAGTTAATAAAAGATTTTGGTAGATGCTAAAATGGGTTGTATACATATAATAACGTAATGTTAGAAACTAATTTCTGACAGAATAATCTGTGGTAGTAACTTTACCCCCAACTGATAACTACAATAACTCAGCTATGGCAATGGTTTTAGGGTATTCTTACTGTAATGTCCCGGTATTACCGGTAAGAAAAGAGCCATTCCATACGGCAGAGCAAACTACCCAAATGCTGTTTGGCGAAAAAGCCGAAATACAGCAGACCAACAACCGTGACTGGGCGAAAATTCGCTGTGCCTGGGATGACTATGAAGGCTGGTGCAAGCTATCGCAACTGACCGTAATACAAAAAAAAGAATACAGGAAGGATGCCAAATACATTTCGGGCGATGCAACAGGGAGACTGATAATGCCGCAGAACGAACTGCTGCTACCTGTGGGTAGCGAGCTGCATGGCATGAAATCAGGGAGTATTAAAATAGGGAACGAAACAGGGAAGTTTAAAGGAACAAAAATCAAAAACGGAGTCACTGAACTCAGCTGCGCTAATCTGAGCCAATTAGCCAAACTATACCTGCACACACCCTACCTGTGGGGCGGCCGCAGCACATGGGGTATAGACTGTTCGGGGTTCACACAAATGGTATACAAACTATGCAATCACCGCCTGCTACGCGATGCCAGCCAGCAGGCCACACAGGGTGAATTAGTGGACTTTCTGGTACATGGCAAGTGTGGCGATCTCGCCTTCTTCGATGAAAAGGAAGGACATATAAACCATGTGGGCATGCTACTGGACAATGAAACCATCATTCACGCTACTGATAGCACCGGACGGGTGGTAATAGACCGTATAGACCAGCACGGCATCATCAGCATTGCGCTGAAAAAACGCACCCATCAATTGAGGATGGTGAGAAGAATGTTTTAGTTGACTGATAGCAACGACCAAAATAAAAACCTTACGACTTTCCCAAGAGACACTATTGTGTTTTTCGGGTGACCGCCGACTGCTAATTCTCCCTCAGTGCTGCTATAATGCTGTCTGCATCGAAGATCTCATCTTCATTGTGGTAGGGGAATTCTGTGACCTGACCGGTGATGTTGTACCTAGTAAAAACGGAGTTGCGGAGCTCTGGTGGCAGTGTGGGAGGATGGGCTATAATATTGGTGTGCATTTCGTAGCCAAACTGTGATGGCACATTGGCTATCCAGCAGACTACCGATGGCAGACCCAGTGCTGCGGCTGTGTGCTGTGCAAAACTGTCTATAAACAGCCGCTTTGCACTCATGCTTATAAGCACTGTTAGGGGGCGAAAATCGGCAGTAACGGGGTATACGCCTTGCAGTGCCAGTTGGTCCTGGCGGCGAATGTGCACTATGTTGTAGTCTTGTGCCATAGCGTTTACTACTGTCTGTGCGGTGGCTATGGGCATATCCCGTGGCCAGGAGTATTTGTCGCCCTGCGGCGATATGCCGCCATTGGTCTGCAGCACCAGTATAGGGCGGGGCGAGGCAAACATAGACGCGTACTGAGTGCGCTCCTTGGCAGTAAGGAACAGCCGGGGCAGCTCGCCATTGTAGGCCACGCCACATAAGCGGCACCACACCTCTATAAGATGCCCGCGCTGGTATATAAAATCCGTATCGTGGTAGGGGTCATGCAGCATCAGCAAGGTATCCTTACCCTCTATATGCTGCGGATAAAAGTAGTTGAGGTTCTGATGGGTGAGCGACATAGCCACATCGGGGTTTGGGGCAAACACATCGGGGTAGCCGGATATCACTATCAGTTCACTATTGGGGTATTGCTTCTTTATGGCGCTGCATACAGCGGTGGCGGCTATGCTCTTGCCTATGCCGCCATTTACCTGAAATACGATTTTCATTTTAGAGTAGAAGGTTGAAAGTAGAAAGTAGAAGGTTGTGAGTAGAAAGTTGAAAGTTGAAAGTCGTAAAATAAAAAGTGATTGCAGCATATCTTACTCCTTCATAAACCGCTGCACCCACTTATCATTTACCCTTACCAGATACATACCCGGTGGCAGGTGGCTGATATCTACTTCTGCTTTTTCAGTAGATTTTACCATTGTATGGTTGTAGAACGATTGCCCAAGCATATTGGTGATAACTACAGTATTGATAGCAGTGCCTAAGGTGATGGAGATGTGGGTGGTAGCGGGATTGGGGTGGATGGAAATACTTTTATCTTCCTTTCCGGCATCTGCTATACTTGTGGGCGCACAGGTGGGATTGAAGGCGATTTTACGGATGCGGGGGGTCCCATTCTGTCCAAAATACAAATTTCCACAAGAGTCTAATGATTGACCTGTCGGTAAATGAACGGTAGCAGCGATAGCTTCTCCGTTATCCCCTGTGTTACTTCCAGTACCGTTACCAGAAACCGTGTGGATATAACCATTCTTTTTTATAACTCTTATTCTATGGTTATTATAATCAGACACATATAAAATACCTTCTTCACTTACACTAAGGTATGCAGGTGCTAAATGGCAATTTTTTGCTGGTATATTATCTCCATTGTAGCTGTAAGATGTTGTATCACCAGCAAGAGTCTCAATAATTCCCATTGAGCTTACCCTCCTTACAACGCCATTACCCCACTCAGCAATGTATAAGTTTTCAAATCTATCCATTCTAATACAAGTTTGAGGGCTACAAAATGCGTTCGTTGCAGGCCCTCCATCACCTCCCCAACCAGACAAACCATTACCCGCATAAGTTTGTACATTACCCATAAGGTCTATTTTACGTACTCTATAGTTCCCATAATCTCCGATGTATACACTTCCATCGTTACCCAAACAAACGCATGATGGCTGATTAAATATTGCGCTCATTGCAGAACCTCCATCTCCATGATACCCCATAACACCTGTTCCTGCTATTGTTTTGATAATACCAGTAGACACATCTATTTTCCTTATTCGATTATTTGCCGCATCCGCAATTATTATATTTCCAGCATTATCTATTGCCAAGTCTGTTGGTTGATTGAGTTGTGCATGTAATGCGGCTCCCCCGTCTCCAGAGTAGCCCGCAGTACCTACCCCAGCTACTGTAGTCAAAATCCCGTGAATATCTACCTTCCAAACTTTATGGCCAAGATTGCTACAAAAATATAAGTTACCCTTTTTATCAAATGCCATTCCGTTCGGGTTATAAACAGAACCAGCTGTAGCCGGCACGCCATCTCCTCCACTGCCACCTCCGGCAACTGTACTAATAATCTGCCCTTTCGTCAAAAGAAAGCTAGTTAATAGTATGTAGGTTATCAAAATGGTTTTATGCAAAATCACAAGTTTTTACGGCATAATATAAAGTGGTAATGCACCAGGAGGAAGAGCCCCACCCGCATACCTGAATATGGTTCCGGGAGGAAGAGCTCCTGATGTTAACGGTGTATTTACCGCATTCACACAAGACACATGGAAAGTATCATCCGCTACAGAATTCAGGCCATTACCAACAATGCTGGCATAGTTGTGTGTTACTGTATTGCCACTGCCTCCAATTATTGCTGAACAACCACCGGATATTGTATTATTGGAGCCACCACCTATGAAGGAATGCTGCTGAGATGCTCCACCAATAGTATTACTTTGACCGCCACCTATAAAACTGTGATTTGATGATGTTTGTATCTGGTTACTCACTCCACCTCCTATAAATGTGAAACTGGAATTGACAATTTGGTTTTCGGCGCCACTTACGATAGCCGCTCTACATGTCGAAAGATCCATTGTATTATTTTCACCGCTACCAATTATGTTGGCATTAGACCCATTGAAAATACAGTTTTGCATTCCACTTCCTATAATATTTAGACAGGAATTAAAAATACAGTTATTAGTACCATTCCCTATAATATCATGATTGGAATATGTACTGGCACTCGTACCACTAGAGGTAATTCTATTGCATTGCCCATTTACAATACTGCTGAAACATGAACCATTGCTGTCGGGGGCACATATCCAATTGCTTATACCTGCTCCGATGCTATCATGCCTGCCGTTATGCACTATGTTCTGCACCCCATTATGCACCATACCATAATGGTTAATGACAAGATTCTGGTCACCATTGCCTACATAGGAAAAAGTACCCGCCGTATCGTTATTACTACCGTTGAAGATGGACATATGATTGCCACGTGCACAGTTCATTTCTCCATTAATCATTGAAATGTAACTTGAGGTAGCCTGACCAGGCAATACACAGTTTCTGAATCCATTGTCTATAGAAGCATAGCCCGAACCTGCGCCGGTACCTGTATTAATTATATTTCCGGAACCACCGGTAATCACAGAGAACACACCTACATTGGCTTCATTAGTGCTGCCACCTGCAATAAAACTAAACGGGGCGTCGGCACGTATTTTGTTGGCGGTACCGCCACCTATAACATTGTATTGAGCTCCACCTACAGCCGACTCTACACAATTAGAGAGCCCACCAACTATTACCGAGAAGAAACTATCATCAGCAATAAGATTATTACAACCACCACCTATAAAGCTGTGAGCTGAGTTAGTGCAAATTCTGTTTAGGGTACCACCACCTATAAATGAGTGGGTGGTATCTATAAAGTTTGTAGAACCTCCACCTATAAATGAAAACTGTGCGTTTGGCTGTATTTGATGCAGACTGCCACCACCAATAAAACTATTATCTGCAGTATTGTTTATTGTATTTTGCGTACCTCCACCTAAAAAACTGCGATTAGCTCCTACGGTGTTATTCTCACCACCTGAAATAACAGAAAAGTCTGCACCGGCAGTCGAACTTAACGTATTATTACCGCCTCCTCCCAAAAAGCTGGCTTGCCCTACTAAGGAATTAAAACAACCACCGTGCAGCGCTGAGAAATTGGAATTTTGAAGTATCACATTACAATTACCGCCAACCATTGAATTATAAGCACCTGAGCAGATGGAATTCTCGCCGCCACCTGCCAAAACTGAAAAAGTACTCGTAATCATAAAATTGCAGCAGCCAGTCATAATGCCGGCATAGCTACTACCACCAGTTATAAGCTGTTGTTCACCGCTACCTATCATCAGATACTCGTTGCCACACAATATATTATTGCGCCCACTAATAATGGCATTATGAATTGTATTCGCCCCACCACCAGAATCAATACAATTTTTATCACCGCTAAAAATACTTGTGTAAAATCCTACAAGCGAATTATTTTCACCATTTATTATTGTATTGAAACTACTATTTACCGGTGGGGTTCCTGAAGAAAATATGTTTATAGCATTATTGTTACCCATCAGTATCACCGACAGGTCTGCATCATTGACATGTGTGCCTGGTGTACCAAATGGTCCGCCAATTATTGCAGAGCATGCTGCGGTAGCTGCTAAAACACCAACATCAGTGCCTGTTGCGAGATCGCATCTTAATGTTTGTCCAAATGAGGGATCGTTAAATTCTGCTGCCATAATAGAGGTATTTAAAGGTTATAAATAGGGGTTATCATTTACACTGTTGCCGCGAGCACTAAAACAAATGTAAGAAAAACTTTCTTAAATAAAAATACTAATTTTTTATTTTTTTTATTTTTTTTTATTATTCCAAAAGAAAACCCCTTGCTTATCCGGCAAGGGGTTTCGAATATTTGGAGTAAGAAAGCTATTTGGCTCAGGGCATATCCTCGGTATGGCGGCGGATGTAGCCTTTCATTATGCCTTTGCCGGTATCACGCACAAAGGAGATAATCTCATCGCGCTCGTCTGATACCGGTATTTCGGTTTCTATTATACTTAACGCTTTAGACACATTATAGCCCCTCACAAACAGGATACGGTAAATGTCGAGTATGTGGTTGATCTTTTCTATAGAGTAGCCGCGGCGCTTGAGCCCTACCGAGTTGACACCTACGTAGGAGAGTGGTTCGCGGGCTGCTTTCACATACGGTGGTATATCCTTGCGCACCAGCGAGCCCCCAGTTACAAAGGCATGAGAGCCTATGCGCACAAACTGCTGAATGGCGGTAAGACCTGCCAGCACCACACAGTCGCCTACTATGATGTGGCCTGCCAGGGTGGTATTGTTTGAGAAGATACAGTGGTTGCCTATTTCGCAGTCGTGGGCTATGTGGGTATATGCCATTATCAGGCAGTTGTTGCCTATCTTGGTAGCATTACGGTCGGTAGTGCCACGGTTTATGGTTACACACTCACGAATAGTGGTATTGTCGCCAATAATGGTGATGGTATCCTCTCCCTTGAACTTGAGGTCCTGAGGAATAGCAGAGATGATAGAGCTGGGAAATATCTGGCAGTTCTTGCCTATGCGCGCGCCCTCCATTATGGTTACATTAGACCCTATCCAGGTACCTTCTCCTATCTCTACATTTTTATGTACAGTGGTGAAGGGGTCTATCTTCACATTGGGAGCAATCTTTGCGTCCGGGTGGACGTATGTAAGCGGGTGAATCATTTTTTATCTTTTCTTATGAGTTGTGCTACCAGTTCTGCTTCGGTAGCCAGTTTATTACCAACATAGGCGGTTCCCTTCATCTCGCATATGCCGCGGCGAATGGGGCTGAGCAGCTCCAGCTTCAGTATGAGCGTGTCGCCCGGGCGTACTATCTGCTTGAATTTCACCTTGTCTATTTTCAGAAAATAGGTATCGTAGTTCTCGGGGTCGCTGATATTGTTGAGCGCCAATATGCCGCCGGTTTGTGCCAATGCCTCTATCTGCAGCACTCCGGGCATTACCGGATTGCCGGGAAAATGGCCCTGAAAAAACTGCTCGTTGAAGGTGACACTTTTCACCCCTACCACATGTGTATCGCTAAGCTCTATTATCTTGTCTACAAAGAGGAAAGGGAACTTGTGCGGGAGCACCTTGGTGATGTGGTTGATGTCGTAGATAGCCTCCTGCGATGGATCGTAGTGAGGTATATCGGCTATGTGCTTGTTCTTCTTTATGTATTGTTTTATTTTCCTTGCAAACTCCACATTGGTAGCATGTCCAGGACGGCTGGCTATGATATGCGCCTTTATGGCATGGCCGGCAAGTGCCAGATCGCCTATTACATCGAGCAACTTGTGCCGTGCAGGCTCGTTGGTGAAGTGTAGCTGCACATTGTTGAGTATGCCCTCCTGCTTCACCTCTATCTTCTGCTTGTTGAATACCTTGGCAAGTCTATCCAGCTCATCTGGTTCTACCACCTTGTCTACTACCACTATCGCATTGCTGAGGTCACCTCCTTTTATCAGGTTATTATCCAGCAGGTATTCCAGCTCGTGCAAAAAGCAGAAGGTTCGGCATGGGCCTATCTCTGTTCTGAATTCCGAGATATGCTTCAGTGCTGCATGCTGAGTACCCAGCACGGGAGAGTTGAAATCTATGAGTGCCGTTATCTGGTAATCGTTGGAAGGCAGCGCCAGCATATCGACCTTTTTTACCGGGTCGTAGTAGTGTATATTGCTGTCTATAGAATAAACGATGCGGCGGGCTTCCTGCTCATCTATACCGGCACTTTCTATTGCCTCCATAAACTGTTTGGAACTTCCGTCCATAATAGGTACTTCTGGTCCGTCCATTTCTATGAGCACATTGTCTACACCCAGTCCTACCAGTGCTGCCATTGTATGCTCTATGGTGCTTACCCTGGCACCATTATACTCTATAGTAGTGCCACGCGACGTATCTACCACGAAGTCCACATCTGCTTTCACGATGGGCTTTTCGGGCAAATCAATCCGCTGAAAGCGTATACCATGACCCGGATTAGCGGGTTTCATTGTCATTGTTACTTCTGCGCCCGTATGCAGCCCTACTCCATGCAGCGTTACAGCACTCTTCAGTGTGTGCTGATTCTGATTACCGTTTCCGGCATGCAATGTTTCTGTCCTTTTCCTGCTTTCGGCTTTGATTAAAATTTCTTCGCTCACTTTTTATATTCCAGGTTTTGCGTGCTTAATAATGCTGTTAGCTCCTGCACCATCTCTTCGAGTTTCAGAAGGCGATGCTGTAATTCAGGCAAATTTCTAAAAATTGCCTGACTTTTTAATGAAGTTTTATATTCAAATGCCGGAGTACCGTTCAAAGTAGTGTTTTCATTGTTCACCGATTTGGACAATCCGCTCTGTGCATTGATGCGGGTTCCATCTGCTATATGAATGTGGCCTACTATGCCTACCTGCCCGCCTATCACACAATTCTTACCTATTTTGGTACTGCCCGATATCCCGGTTTGTGCTGCTATCACTGTATTAGCACCTATTTCCACATTGTGTGCTACCTGTATCAGGTTATCGAGCTTTACGCCTTTCCTGATGACGGTAGACCCCATAGTGGCGCGGTCTATGGTTGTATTGGCACCTATTTCCACATCATCTTCTATAATCACGTTTCCAATCTGTGCTATTTTCTTATAGCTGCCATCTTTCAATGGCGCGAAACCGAATCCGTCGCCACCTATTATTGTACCGGAATGAATGACAACACTGCTACCCAACTGGCAACCGTGATATACCTTCACCCCCGCATAAATCTTTGAGTTTTCGCGGATTACCACATTATTACCTATGTAGCAACCCGGATAAATTTTCACACCGTTTTCCAAGACAACATTATCACCAACATAAGAAAACGCCCCAATATACACATCTTTTCCAATTACAGCCGAAGGAGATATAAACGAAGGTTGCTCTACACCGGTTTTATCGCCTCCAGAAATCATATTGTTATACTGCTCCAGCAAGAAGGCAAAACTACTGTAAGCATCCTTCACCCTGATGAGTGTGCTGCTCACCGGCCGCTGCAGTTCCAATGTCTCATTGACTATTATTACGGAAGCCGCCGAAGAATATAGAAATTCCTCGTACCTGGGGTTAGAGAGAAAGCATAAATCCCCATTTTGTGCTTCTTCTATTTTGGCTACACTCTTTACTTTGGCGTCCGGGTTTCCCTCTAGCCTACCCTGTATAAGTGTAGCGATCTGCTGCGCTGTGAACTGCATGTATAGTTGAATTTCAATCGTTCATACTAATAAACAAACATTTATTTTAATCGGCAAAACAGGGTACTATCACAAAGTGGGGTACAAAACATCTTATTGAATATAGCAAATGTAGTTTTTATGTACGGCTCTGGCAAGTGTCTGATTTACTAATGTATCATCAATCTCCGTTATGTTTTTTATTACTCCTGTTTTTGTCTCAATCTTTATAAGCTCTTCATTAATGTTATAAGTGCTGTTAGATGTCTCGCCGGTAAAGACAAAATAGTGTAGGTCTTCATCTGCAATGGCATACTGCTTCTTTATTCGCTCTTTATTCTCTGTCAAATAGCTTGCCAAAGATTCAGAACTGAACAAAACTTTGTATAATTTTCTTAAAATTAGCATTTTGCACAGTTCAGATAATACTTTATCGTCACAAGTTTGCCATACTTTTATAGATGCCATTACGTCTGTATCGTCCAGTTCGCAGAACTTATTGAGATGTTCGGGGTTTTCATGAAAATCTTTCTCTGTGAGGTCTCTGTGCAAAAAATAAGTAAGTGCAGGAGTGGCAAACAGGCTTCCACCCCTTTTCACTAGTTCCTTGGCTCTTTTTAGGATATTTATCAGCAGCATTTCTGAGCTCAATACTGTTTTATGCAGATATACCTGCCAGTACATGAGTCTGCGGGCTATGATAAATTTCTCTACAGAATGTACTCCTTTTTCCTCTACCATCAGCTCATTGTCCCTCACAGTAAGCATTTGCAATATTCGGTCGTAACCTATTACCCCTTCAGATACCCCAGTATAAAAGCTGTCGCGGTTCAGATAATCCATTCGGTCTACATCGAGCTGGCTGGAGACCAGTTGATGCAAATACATGCTTGGGTAAGAGCGGTCAAATATCTGAATTGTTTTATCCAGCAATCCACCCATCTCTTTATTCATTCGTTGCATTATAAGCCTGGACAGTGCCTCGTGTGACACACCCCCGACCAGCGACCGCTCAAGCGAATGTGAGTATGGACCATGGCCTATGTCATGTAATAATGCTGCCATTCTTGTAGCAAGGTATTCATCTTTATCAGGGCAAATGTCTTTGGCTTTCAGCTCGTCCATTGCCTTACCTGCCAGATGGCAGGCACCCAGTGAATGGGCCAGACGGGTATGCACAGCACCCGGATATACTAGGTCTGCTAGCCCCATTTGCTTAATTCTGCGCAGTCGCTGAAACCAGGGATGGTCTATCAACCGCATCAGTTCCCGCTCAGGAAACCTGATAAAGCCATATACAGGGTCATTTACAATCTTTACTTTAATACTCATTCGGGGTGTAAATTACCTTAATTTTTCCTTTCTATATGCCTCTATAATGGGACATATCCAATTATAAACTACGAGATACATTATACAAAGCCTTTATAAATAAAACGGGGCTGCGCTCATTGAGGCAACCCCGTTTTGGGTTATAATCTATTAATACCTACTTACTGCTGCATCACGAAGTGGAACACTTTCTGTTCCTGCTCTGTGCGTAGTGTGAGTATGTACATGCCGTTGGCAAGGGTGTTGTTCAGACGTATCTGCTCATCCAGTTTGCCACGTTTTGCCTGCAGTATACCACGGTATACTACCTGACCCAGCATGTCTGTTACATCTGCATTCACTGCTTCGTCGGCGCCGCTGCCCAGTGTACCTCTTATCGTAAACGCTCCGTTGTTCGGGTTTGGTATCAGGCGGATGTCGCTGGCCGTTGTAACCTTTGTTGTGCCACCCTGTGTGCCCAGTGGTCCTACAGAGATAAACACCCAGTCATGCGTGCCTATGTTCGCACATACGCCGCTGCTCATTACCACTACCGATACAGAGTCATAGTCATCAAAGATACCTGTATAGCTCGACTGTGTAGCGCCGGGTATAGGATGGCCCTTCACCTTCCACTGATACTTCGGTGCAGATCCTGCATTCGTTACTACCGTACGCAGGGTTACCGGCTTGCCGGCTTCTACCTCAAAACCAGGGTCCGCATATACCGATACATTCGGCACCAGCAAGGAGTCTACACTTATCGGCACATTGCCGCTCGTTACCGTCGTTGCTGTGCGGCAGCGGTAATCGCTCACCATCGTCAGCGTTACTACATCGCCGTCTACTGGTATGTAGGAGTAAGTGGCTCCTGTGCCTGCAGTCACTCCGTTTACCTGCCAGGTATAGGTCGGGAATACCCCGCCATACGATGGCGCTGCTGTAAACGTTACCGGATTGTACTGGCAAATCGTATCGTTGGGTGTGGTAATCACGCCGGCTACAGGCAGTGCGTTCGGCTGCACCGTCAGGGTTCTTGCTGCTGTGGCTACAGGCGCAGTTACGCAGCTCAGATTGCTCGTCATGCGCAGCGTCACCACATCGCCGTTGGCCGGTACAAAACTATAGCTGCTGGCAGTGCTTACACTCACTTCATTCACCTTCCACAGATACGTGGGGGCCGTGCCGCCGGTCAGGGTTACAGGGCTTACGGTTACTGACTGCCCCGGACATACACTGTCATAAGGGCTTACTGCTATCGTTACCGTTGGCGTTACCAGCGGGTTTACTACTATCGTCGCACTGCCCGACATATCCTTCATACAGCCGCTCGTTACATTCGTTGCCTGTACACTGTATATACCGCCTGCTGTGTGCAGACCAAAGTCCAGCGCAAAACCGGTGCCGGGCATATAGCCGGTTACCGATGAGCCTCTGTACAGGGCATAACTTACGCCGGGCTGTGAGCCGCTCAGTGTGATGTTCACTCCTGCTCCGCCGCTGCAATAGTTGCCGCCACCCATTACATTGTATACTGTAGGCAATGGTTGCACGGTGATCACCCGTGTGGCCCTACAGCCGGTTACCGGCATCTGGTACGTGATGGTGATGATACCCAGACTTACTGAGCTTACCACACCTGTGGTTGCTCCGATTGTGACTATGGATGGATTGCTGCTCAGCCATGTGCCGCCGGGCATCGCATTCGTAAACGTATTCGAGGAACCGATACATACATGGGGGTTGCCCATGATTGCAGGGGGTGTGGCATTTACTGTTACCTGTACCTGCCGCTTACAGCCGGTTGCCAGTGTGTACGTAATGTTTGTTACTCCTGCCATTATTCCGGTTACTATACCTGAGGTAAATCCTACTGTGGCTACTGCCGTGGTATCGCTGATCCATAATCCCGATGGCGTGCTGCTGGTAAGCAGTATCGTAGACCCTTCGCATACCTGCAGCGGGCCCATAATATTTGCCGGCAACGGGTTCACTGTTATGGTGTGCACGTTGAAGCAACCTGTGCCTACGGTATAGGTAATCACCAGTGTGCCTGCTGATAGGCCGCGCACTACGCCTGTTACAGGGTCTATAGTGGCTCTGCTCACATTGCTGCTGCTCCAGATGCCGCCGGATACAGGGTTCGTCATGGTTGTCGAGTCATTCACACACACCTGTGGCACGCCGCCGATTACTGATGGCAATGTGATGACTGTTACTGTTTCCACTACACGGCAACCGCTGCCCATTGTATACGTTACAGGTATCAGACCTGCGGTGATACCGCTTACTACGCCGGTCATCGCATGGATCGTTCCATAAATAGTGGACATCGGATCCTGACTCCATACGCCGCCGCTTGGGCCGCTCGTAAGGTTAGTAGAAAATCCGGCACATACTGCCAGTGAGCCACCTATTGGTACAGGATTGGCATTTACAGTTACTGACATTGTGGCTACGCAGCCTGTTGGTATCAGGTAAGAGATCATTGTGGCGCCGGCTGCTATGCCGGTGAAGATGCCGCTAACGCCATCTATCGTGCCTGCTGCAGGGTTGCTGCTTATCCAGCCGCCGCCGGCTGTGGCGTTCGTATAGGCTGCTACATCACCCACACATACATTAGGTGATCCCACAATAACCGATGGCAACGGATTTACTGTTACCTCCTGTGTGCGGATACAGCCGGTTGGCAACATGTACGTGATTGTGGTGATACCTAAGCCGCCTATGCCGGGGGTAGCTGCTGACATACCCGTTACTACGCCGGTAATGGCATCTACATTTGCTACACCGGGGTTAGCACTGCTCCACAGACCGCCCGTAGAGGTCGTGCTTAGTGTGGTGGTCAGGCCTTCGCACACCTGTGGTGTTCCCGTAATCGGGTCTGGCAGGCCGTTTACGGTTACTGCTTTCATCGCATTACAGCCTGATCCAAGCGTATACGTTATCGTTATCGTACCTCCGGTTATCGCGGTAAGCAAGCCTGTTGCTGCTTCTATTGTTGCTATTGTAGTATCGCTGCTCGTCCAGCTACCGCCCAATGTAGGATTGGTGTACGTGGTGGTATTGCTTTCGCATATCTGGTCAGGGCCTGCTATACCTACAGGTATCGGGTTCACCGTTACATTATACGTAGATGAACAACCCGTAGACAGTACATACGTTATAGTGGCTACGCCCAGATTGGTGCCGATAACTACGCCCGTAGACGCGCCTACTGTGGCAATCAGGGGGTTGCTGCTGCTCCATACCCCGCCGCTGATTATATTGCCCAGCGTGCGGCTCTGACCCAGACACATATCGGTTGGGCCCGTGATCGGGAATGGCGCCAGTATCAGGAATACTCGCTTCGTTGCGGTACAGCCTGTAGGTAAGGTATAAATGATGTCTGCGGTATCTACTGTTACTCCCGTAGCTACGCCCGTAGATGGGTCTATCGTAAGCACTGACGTATTGCTGCTCGTCCACGTGCCGCCCGATGGCGCACTTACATAAGTAGTAGAACTCAGGTTACAGAACGCTGAACTACCCAATATTGGGGATGGCAGCGGCTGAACTGTAACTACTACTGCACGCGTACAGCCCGTTACCGCTAAGGTATATATTATGTTCGCTGTACCAAGAGCAAGACCGGATACAAGACCCGATGCGTCTACAGGGGCTGCTGACGGATTGCTGCTGCTCCACGTACCACCGGTACTTGTCGTAGACAGCAAAGAACTAAGGCCGATACATACATTCAAACCGCCGGTGATGGTGGCAGGTTGTGCATTTACAGTGATGCTCTTAGTGCGCACACAGCCTATGCCCTGTGTATAGCTGATAAGGGCAGTGCCTGCGCTCAGACCCGTTACATTGCCGGTGGCAGGGTTTACAGATACAGTACCCGAAGGACTGCTCCATACGCCGCCGGGAGGTGTGCTGCCCAGCGTAATCACTGCGTTCTCACATACTTCTGACGGGCCGGTAATTACCGATGGGTTGGCATATACAGTTACTATCGCTGTGCTGCTGCAACCGGTTCCCAGTGTGTAACTGATCGTTACAGTGTTGGTGCCCGATACGCCGGTTACCACGCCTGTGCCCGATGCTACTGTGGCTACCGAGGGGCTGCCGCTGCTCCAGGTGCCGCTAGCTGTCGCATTGCTCAGCATAGTCGTGGCACCTTCGCATACCTGCAGTACGCCGGTTACGGCTGCCGGGTTGGCATTTACTGTTACTACCGCTGTCTTGATACAGCCGGTACCCAGTGTATAGGTTATCGTAGTGGTGCCGGGGATGATGCCGCTTACTACGCCTGTGCTGATGTCTATCGTGGCTACAGCAGGGCTGCTGCTGGTCCACGTACCGCCGGGGGTGGCGGTGGATAATGTGGTGGTGGCTGCTTCACATACCTGAAGGCTGCCGGTGATATTGGCAGGAAGCGCATATACTGTTACTACATCCGTAACACGGCAACCGGTGGATAAAGTGTAACTAATCGTTGTTGTAGCCGTTCCGCTGATACCGCTAACTAGGCCTGTTGTGCTGCCTATGGTGGCTACTGCTGGGGTGCTGCTGGTCCAGGTGCCGCCTGTTGTAAGGCTGCTCAGGGTCGTTGTCTGACCTACGCAGGTAGTAAGACCGCCCGTTATAGCGGCAGGAAGTGAATTTACCGTTACTACTCTCAGGCTCGAGCAACCCGTACCTACCGTATAGGTCATCGTTGCTGTACCTGCCAGTACACCGGTTACTTCGCCGGTTGTTACACCTATCGTCGCTATACCTACTGCACTGCTTGTCCAGGTACCGCCTGCAGGAAGGCAGTTAAGCGTGGTTGTTGTGCCGGGGCAAACATTCGCTGCGCCCGTTACCAGACCCGGAAGGCCATAAATCGTGGCTACTACTGTTCTGCGGCAACCCGTAGATAATGTGTAAGATATAGTAGTGGTACCGGCTGATATGCCGCCCAATACACCACCTGTACTTATTGTACCTGTAGCTGGTGCGCTGCTCACCCACATACCGCCTGCGGTGGCATTGCTTAATGTCGTTGTCTGTCCTACGCAGGTGGTCAGCGTACCGCTGATGGCTGCAGGGAGTGCATTCACCGTTGCGGCTACTGTTATTGAGCAACTGCTCGGAAGTGTATATACTATGTTTGTGGTACCTGCTGCGATACCGCCAAGAACACCACTGCCGATGCCGATAGTGCCGGTGGCAGGGGTACTGCTCGACCATGTACCGCCAGTAGGGGTACCGGTAAGGTTGCTGGTGCTGCCTTCGCATACCTGTAGCGAGCCGCTCACGCCCGTAGGCAGTGCATTGACCAGTACTACTATGGTGCGGGAGCATCCCGTGGGTAAGGTATAAGATAGTGTTGACGTTCCTGCAAAGGCGCCGGTTACTACGCCGGTGGCCGGAACTACGGTGGCATTACCGTTGCTGCTGCTCCACAGACCGCCGGGGGTAGTGCTGCTCAGCGTCGTTGTCTGACCGATACATACACTGGTGATGCCCGTAATGGCGGCAGGTAACGGATTGACCGTAAGCACCGCTGTGCTGCGGCAACCGGTAGATAATGTATAACTGATGGTGCTGGTACCGCCGGGGGCTATGCCGCTTACAGTGCCGGTGCCTACACCTATGGTGGCTACTGTTACGTCGCTGCTCACCCACGTGCCGCCGCCGGGAGCAGATGTCAGCGTAGTGCTTACGCCTGCGCAGATGTTCAGCGTACCGCCTATTGCCGATGGTACGGTGTTAACGGTAGCTACTGCTGTAATGATACAGCCGGAACCTAATGAATACGTTATTGTTGTAGTACCTGCGGCTATGCCGGTAAGTACTCCTGTGGTAGCATCTATAGTGCCGGTGGCAGGGGTGCTGCTCGCCCAGGTACCGCCCGTGGAAGGGTTGGTAAGGGTAGTCGTTTGTCCCGCACATACACTCAGTGTGCCGCCTATGGCGCCGGGAAGGGCGTTGACCGTTACCACTGCGGTAGCAGAACAACCCGATATCGTATAACTAATAGTGGCCGTGCCGGCTGCGCTGCCGCCGATAAAGCCGGGACTCAATATTGTGGCTATGCCGGGCGCACTGCTTGCCCATACACCGCCGGGGGTGGTGCTCGATAAGGTTGTCGTAAATCCTACACACAGACCCAGACTACCGGTAATAGCGGCGGGGCCGGCATTTACCGTTACGATCGTTGTTACAAAACAGCCGCTGCCCAGGGCATATGTAATAGTGGACGTGCCTGCGGCTATGCCGGTTACTACGCCTGCGCCGGAGATCGTGGCTACTAATGGTGCGGAACTGCTCCATGCGCCGAAGGGGGTGGTACTGCTCAGCGTAATCGTATTGCCTACGCAGACCGCTGTGCCGCCGCCGGTAATGGCGGCAGGAAGCGTGTTTATCGTTACTACTGCGGTAGTGATACAACCGGTAGATGCCGTATAGGTAATGATAGATGTGCCTACGGCTACGCCGGTTACAAGGCCTGTGCCTACACCTACCGTGGCTATGGCAGGGCTACCCGATAACCACGTGCCGCCGGGCGTCGCACTGCTCAGTGTAGTGGTGGCGCCCTGACAAATACCAAGGGTACCCGTGATTGCTGCCGGTAAGGGCAGTACTGTAAAGGTCATCGTCGTGAAACAGCCTGCAGGGGTCGTATACGTGATGGTGGTGGTGCCTGCGGCAACACTGCTTACAACGCCTGTACCCAAACCTATGGTGGCTACTGCAGGGGTGCTGCTCGCCCACGTGCCGCTGGCTACTGCGTGCGTCAGCGTGGTACTGCCACCCACACATACAGAACTTGCTCCGCCTATCGGCGCAGGGGCGGGCGTTACCGTTACTACTGCCGTAGAGGTACAGCCTGCGGTCAGCGCATAGGTAATCGTAGTGGTGCCGGTAGTGATACCGCACATAACGCCCGTAGTGGAGCCTATGGTACCTACAGCGCCTGTGCTGCTCGCCCAGGTTCCGCCGGGGGTACTGTTCGTTAAGGTAATACACGAGCCTACACATACACTCGTGGGTCCTATGATGGGGGCTGCTGCTGATACTACGGTTACTACCATAGTGGCAGAACAACCTGCTACACGATAACTGATAGTTGCTGTACCAAGAGCTACACCGCATACATTACCAGTGGCTACACCTACAGTGGCTATAGAAGGGGTACTGCTCGTCCACAGACCTCCGGGGGTGGTACTGCTCCATACGGTGCAGGCGCCTACACACACACTCGGAGATCCGGTGATTGCGTTAGGATATGGATTGACCGTAACTACAGCGGTAACAAAACAACCGCTGCCCATGTCATACGTGATTCTCGAGGTGCCTACGGCTACACCCGTAACTATGCCAGTACTGGCTATGGTGGCTACTGCAGGGGTACTGCTGCTCCAGGTGCCGCCGGGCAGTGAATTGGCTAAGGTTGTTGTAGACCCCAGACAGGCTATCAATATACCGGTGATGGCACCGGGCGTAGGAGTAACCGTTACTACGGCTACTGTGCTGCAACCTGCTACTGTATACAGTATAGAGGCTGTGCCGGGCGTAACACCTGTAACAATACCTGTCAGTGATCCTACCGTGGCTACGGCTGGGGCTGTACTGCTCCAGGTACCGCCGGCACTGGTGCTGGCTAGCGGGGTTGTATAACCTGTACATACTGATAACGGGCCCGTTATGGCTGCTGTCGCAGGGTTGATGGTTACCGTTTTTGTTCCCGCAGACGTACAACCAAAACCATTCGTTACCGTTACTGTATAAGTGATAGGCGTCACAACTGTTACTGTAGTAGGATACATATATACCGTGGAGGTAGTACCTCCTGTATAAGGAGTGGTAAAGGCTGCATCCATAAAAAGATAAGTAGAGGGCGACCATACTCCCGC